>NZ_CP016537.2:3300000-3424893 GCF_001687585.2 Planococcus halocryophilus
TAGGTGCTTTAAAAGCTTAGCGAGTCTATAATTCAAAAATCACGATAAAAGACCTGTTCTTTTCCAAAAAAAAGATCATTCAGCGAATGATCTCGATAAAGTGAGCAAGTATTTTGGCCGTAAGTCCCCAAATTACTTTGTCTTCATAAATATAAAAATATTCATCAATTTTGCGTGCATGCCAATTGTAATTTTCTCCTCCGGCGATTAAATCATAAGGAAAATTTTTCTCAGGCTGGATATCAAAATGAATGTGATACATTTTCGGCTCTTTTTCTAAGAAAAAAGACAACGGGACTGTAAAGATACTGTCGACTTCTGACGGGTTGGGATTAAATGGGACCTTTGGGTCAATTACACCTGCAAATGAGTAAATAATCATCCCAAATGGTGAAACAATATAGTCGAGTGGATAGACGTTCGAGATGTCAGCTTTTTCTATCCCTAGTTCTTCTATTGTCTCTCTTATCGCAGTGTCTTGTTCTGTCTGATCTTGATCGTCAATTTTTCCTCCAGGGAAACAAATTTCTCCAGGTTGATTTCTAAGGTCATAAGAACGAACTTCGAAGAGGACATGGGTTTCTCCATCTTGTTCAATAAGAGGCAACAAAATCGCAGATTTTGAGAAATCCTTATTTCCTAATACTTCAGGAGTTCGATTTTTCATTTTTTCTAACCTACTTTTTGGATCCATCTCCACACCTCATCTCTTCTATCCATTTTACCAAATTTCCCAACATAATTCCCTTGCGGCACTAAGTCGTTAAAATTTCTCTGATATCGTCTGCAGATATTGCTTTCAGTGGTTCTTCTCCCGATAAGATTACATCGTCAATTAAGTTTTTCTTTTTCATTTGCAATTCATTAATTTTTTCTTCGATAGTGCCTTTAGCAATAAGCCGAACTACTTGGACTTCCTTTTCTTGTCCCATACGATGTGCCCGATCCGCTGCTTGTTGTTCGACAGCCGGATTCCACCAAAGATCATATAAAACAACGGTGTCAGCACCTGTTAAATTCAAACCCGTACCACCAGCTTTTAACGAAATTAAAAATAAATCTCCTTGTCCCTCGTTGAATCGGTCACAAAGCTCCACACGTTCTACCGGAGGTGTTTGACCATCGAGGTAAAAATACGAAACTCCTTCTCTCGCCAATTGATTGCCGATGATGCCAAGCATTTGTGTAAACTGCGAAAACACAAGTACGCGGCGTCCAGTTGTGCGGCATTCCGCTAATATCTCCATTAGCTGATCAAACTTAGCAGATCCTCCGTCATAACCTTCTACGAACAAAGCAGGGTGGCAACATAATTGTCGCAACCTCGTTAATCCCGCCAAAATGCGAATGCGGTTTTTTTGAAAACTGTCTTTGTTTAAGTGCTTTAATGCATCTTGTTTTAGTTCAGCTAAATAAGCTCCGTATAATTTCTTTTGCTCTTTTTGCAACTCTGAAAAATGGATGGATTCCACTTTGTTTGGAAGTTCTGTTAACACATCAGTTTTAATACGACGCAAAATAAAAGGCCGCACGCGCTTTTTGATATGCTCTCGTCTCATTTCACTAAACAGCCTGCGATTTGGCAAGAGTTCGGGAAACACTACGTTAAAAATCGACCATAACTCATCTAATGAATTTTCAATGGGGGTGCCTGTCAGCGCAAATCGGTGATCTGCTTTAATGCCTTTTACGGCTTTTGCTGTTTGTGTCACTGGATTTTTAAAGGCTTGTGCTTCATCTAAAAACACTGTATGGAATGTTTGGTCGCGGTACAGCACTTGGTCCATACGCAAAGAAGGGTAAGACGTAATAACGACGTCTAACACAGATATTTTTTTAATCAAAGAAGCTCTTGTTGTTTTATCGCCATCAATGATTCCCGCTTGGATGCCTGGTGCAAATTTTGTCAGCTCGTTTAGCCAATTGTAGACAAGTGATGACGGAGCAACGACAAGTACTGGTTGCTGTTTCTTACGGACATCGGGCAGCACCGATACGATAAAAGCAATGCTTTGCAAAGTTTTTCCAAGACCCATATCATCAGCTAAAATGCCACCAAATTTGTAGCTTGCCAATAGCTTAAGCCAGCGAAATCCAGCTTCTTGATAATCGCGGAGCACGCCATTTAAGCTTGACGGGATATCCGTTCCCAATGCTTCTGGGCGATTTAAATTTTGCAGCAAGTTTGCAAAATTCGTCCCCGGATCTAGCAACTGTCCTTCATCTAAAGAAGCCACCAAATGCAGGCCATGGATTAACGGAATCCGAATTTCTTCTCTACCAAAGTTAGCCGTATCGACATTTAATTCACGTAGAAAGTCACTCAAATCAAGGAACTCTTGAGTTTCTAACGACATTAACGTACCGTTAGGGATTCGGTAATACGGTCGTTTCTCTTCTAAAGCTGTTAAAATCTTTTTAATCTCTGCTTCAGGAATATCTTGCATGTCAAAACGAAATTCTAGCCAATCCGTCCGTTCACTAATTTCAACTTTCACTTTCGGACCGCCATAGTTTTTTTGGACGCGCATTTTGACTGCGGTTGTCGCAAATATTTGCATTTGTTCTTCTAAAACAGGAATAATATGATACAAAAAACGATATTCCGAATCTTCATCCTGCATGTAAAAGCCGCCGTCGGTTTGTGTAAATGCACTGTCTTTCATGAGCCGTATGATGTTCTGTTCTTCTTCAAGCTGTCTGCGAATACCTGGATAATAACGAAATTCATCTTCTGGCTCTTCGCAAGGATTGATGACGAGATGACCATAATGAAACTCCACACCCGCTAGCAAACGGTGCCTGATTCGGTCGAGAAACAATTTAGCGCGTAGAGGCGTTTGCTCGAGCCGCTCTGCTACTGCATCAGCGACATACACATTCCCTAAACGCTCTAATCCAGGAACCACTGTTGCCATAAAGTAATCTATTTCTTCTGCCGAAAGGAGCAGTTGATCCAGTCCATTTGGTAGTAATTCTTTCAGTTCTGACAGGCGTTTCGCATCTTCATTAGCCAAATAAACGAGCGCACCCTCTGCAAATGCCAATTCATAAGCTTGTAGAATTAGGACTTCTTCAAGCCCTTCGACATCTAATCGAAATCCGCCTGTCCGGTGTTCACTAAAATGAAAAGACAACGGCAATTGCTTTTCAATCGATACGCCTTTTGTAATCTTTCCCGCTCCAACAAGCTTGACGTCAGGTGCAGATTGCAATAAAGGCAATAATCGCTCCCAATCTGAAGCCACAATGACAAGCATATCGCTATTTTCTGCTATACTGTTCTCGTTAATTTGAGTTTTCGCTAAGTAATCGAGAACGGCTTCCGTACTATTTTCTAGCCGATGTTCTTTGGGGGAATATTCAACACCAGATGGTTCACTGTATGTTTTTTCAGATCTCACTGCATTTAGAAATTCTCCGATATTTTGAATGGGCTCATTAGCCGCAGCTATACGTAAACCGAGATACGCGATGTCTCTCAACAAAACCGGCAGCACACTAAATTCAATTTGGTATGTTTGACGTTGGTCGAAATACTGTCGTCTTCCTTTCGTTCCCTCAGCCTGTCGCGAGAACAACTCCATCATTTTCCTTGTTGGATTTTCACGTTGCTGCATACTATCAATGGCCAACATAACCCCAGCAATGTGATGGCAGTAAGTTGTCACAAAACCAACTGGTGGGCAGCTACAAGAAGCCAACACTTCCCCATCTACCTCTTGCTTTACGCTAACATAAAATTCGTTGCGCCCTGCAACAACGCCTTTTATAAGTCGGTCATCGTTAGGGTCCTGCGTTAAGCGAATTTTTCCTGCCTGAAAAAAGGACTTTCCTTTTTTGAAAGCCGCTTGTCCGCATAATTTTTTTATTGTTGATTCATTAAGTGAAAAGTTCATGAGATACGTTCCTTCCTGAGATAACTTCTCGGGACCATTTTAATGTTTTTTCTATTATCTCTAACTGTATGATGCGAATCAACGATAGTCATCTCCTCAATTTACAGCCAAGTGGTTAGATCCTCGTTGTTTTTGTCAATCCTACTATTTTATATGCTTAAGTATACACTCTTCAAAAATGAATAATTGTTAACAGCGTTATAGTTAAACATGACTTTATACAGATTACAGTCTTTCTAAAGGGCATAGTTGCGAGAATAATAATATTCAATATCTCTACATAAAAATTCAAATAGTTCACAATTTTCAACTTAAAAGGGATATACTTATAGTATCCACAATTGAATTGGAACAAAGATACTTAGAAGCTTTATACTAAAGGAGAGATATTAATGATTTTATCGATAGATGATTTAATGCAAACACCAACTAATGATATGTATGAAATTAAAACTACTGCTCACGGTGCTCAAGGAAGTTTACCTTTAACAGACAAAATGCTCCGTACTTCGCCTAGTGGTGACTTGTTCGGTTTATCTCAGAATGTCGGAATGGGCTGGAAACCTAATAAACTACTCGGTAAAGAAGTTCTACTCCTGAGCACACAAGGGGGCATGAAAGAAAGCAACGGCGACCCGATTGCACTCGGCTACCATACCGGACATTGGGAAGTTGATTTATTGATGAAAGAAGCCGCTCGCGAGGTTACAAAAGCAAATGGCATGCCATTTGCAGCCTATGTAAGTGACCCTTGCGACGGTCGCTCCCAGGGTACAGATGGTATGTTCGATTCTTTCCCATACCGAAATGATGCAGCAATCGTCTATCGGCGCCTGATTCGCTCACTACCTACAAGAAAAGCCGTTATCGGTATAGCTACTTGTGATAAAGGTCTACCAGCAATGATGCTCGCACTCTCTGCAATGCACGACTTACCAACCGTTATCATCCCAGGAGGAGTGACTTTACCCCCTCTTTTCGGTGAAGATGCTGGAAAAATACAGACCATTGGGGCACGTTATTCAAATAACGAATTATCTCTTAAAGAAGCCTCTGAGCTTGGCTGTAGAGCATGCGCTACTTCAGGCGGAGGTTGCCAATTTCTCGGTACCGCTGCAACGGCGCAAGTAGTCAGTGAAGCTATGGGGCTATCAGTACCCCATGCTGCTTTAGCACCTTCTGGGCAAGAAATTTGGAAGGAGATGGCTAGACAATCTGCAAGAGCTGTTATTCATATGGAAAATACAGGGATAACAACGAAAGACATCGTTACTGACGCGTCAATTCGTAATGCTATGGTCGTCCATGCTGCATTTGGTGGATCGACAAACCTTTTATTACATATCCCAGCTATCGCTCATGCCGCAAAAATTACCACCCCTACTGTTCAAGACTGGATTCAAGTAAACCGAGAAACGCCTCGACTTGTTAGCGTTCTTCCTAATGGTCCAGATTATCACCCAACTATTCGAGCCTATCTTGCAGGCGGAGTTCCAGAAGTAATGCTTCACCTAAGAGAGTTAGGCTTACTTGATTTGACCGTTATGACGGTTACAGGAAAAACACTTGGAGAAAACCTAGAGTGGTGGGAACAATCAGAGCGTAGAATTAAGATGAAAGAACGTTTAGTCGAAGCTGACGGCATTCAGCCCGAAGAAGTCATTATGAATCCCCAGCAAGCACAGGCGCGTGGTATGAGTTCGACAATCACTTTCCCAATTGGTAATATTGCTCCAGAAGGTGCCATTATTAAATCGACTTCAATTGATCCTGAAGTAATCGACGAAAACGGTATTTATTATCATAAAAATATTGCAAAAGTATTTTCAAGTGAACGGAAAGCAATTGCTGCTATTAAAAACGGCGATATTCAAAAAGGCGACATCATGGTCGTTTCCGGCTGTGGCCCTCTTGGCACTGGCATGGAAGAGACATACCAACTGACTTCTGCGCTAAAGCATCTTTCTTACGGGAAATATGTCACGCTATTAACCGACGCCCGATTCTCTGGCGTTTCGACCGGCGCCTGTATTGGCCATATCGGACCCGAAGGCTTAGCTGGTGGACCAATCGGCAAACTTCGGGACGGCGATGTTATCGAAATCCGGATTGATGCTCTTAAACTAGAAGGCCATCTTCACTTCCTAGGTACAAGCGAAACCGAGCTGTCACCTAAAGAGGGAGCCGAAGTTCTTGCACAACGCGAACAGCATCCTGATATCAAACCGGCTAATGGATTGCCAGATGACACACGCCTTTGGGCTGCGCTGCAGAATGTCAGCGGTGGAACATGGAAAGGCAGCGTTTATGATGTTGATCGAATTATTGAAGTTTTAAAAGCCGGAGAGGAAGCTTTGGCTCAAAAAAATCTTGTGAAAAATTAAAGAATAACGTATTTACTCCTCCAGTTAGATGACTAATAATAAACTTTTCATTATATGCTATAAAGCCCTTAAAAACTCAAATAGAGTTCTTAAGGGCTTTATAATTCGGGATATTTATCAATGTGAATTGTACATCGTCATTCACGCAAGGTTTCATTTACTCAATTCAAACTTCTATTTAAAGCGATGACCTTTTCATACTGAGCTCCTACAAAAGCCCATTTCTTTTATAGAAATGGGCTTAAACTTTCTTACATTGTTTCAGCCAGCCTCCAGATACTAAACTCCTGGTTTTTATGCTTTTCTGAGGCAGTGACTTCTCCGTTCGCTACATCGATGACTTTTCTATAGATTTCTTCTCCACTATCTTCAATAGAATAATTAGAGTCCATGATTTTCCCAGTGTTTACATCGATATGTTCAGGCATATTCTTAAATAAATTTGTGTTTGTTCCTATTTTGATAACCGGAGCGATTGGAGAACCTGTTGGTGATCCTTTGCCTGTAGAAAATAGGACAATTTGTGCCCCCCCTGCAACCAGCCCTGATACAGACTCGACATCATACCCTGGTGTGTCCATGAATATAAATCCTTTTTCTTTTGGTCGGTGAGCATAATCAATAACTTCCATTAATGTAGAATTCCCACCTTTTTTGATACACCCTAAAGATTTTTCTTCCAGTGTCGTTATTCCGCCCGTTTTATTACCTGGCGAAGGATTAGCGACGCGAATGTCCTCCCCAGCCGCTCTTGCGCGTTCTTCGTACCTTTTCACGATATCCAAAAATCTCTGACCGACCGTCTCATTAATCGCGCGTCTTGCCAATATATGTTCCGTTCCCACTGCTTCTGTTGTTTCCGCTAAAATACTCGTACCTCCATCTTTAACGATGGCATCTGAGAATGAACCAATTGCTGGATTTGCCGTAATACCTGACCAAGCATCCGATCCTCCACATTCAAGTCCAATAATCAATTCTTTGATATCAGCTGTTACTCTCTGCTCTTTTTTGCTCTTCTCCAGAGCTTGCTCAAGCCATAGTTTACTTTCTTTAATGGCTTCTGAAATCAATGTACTTTTATTTAAATGAATGCAATGCACACTATGCCCTCTCATCTTAAGAACTTCAACAATTTCATTTGTCGAATCGTCTAGACCCATTCCCAAGAATAGAGCAGCACTAACATTAGCATGACCAGCTGTCCCTATAATAGCCTTTTTGGTTTGTTCGACATCCTCTTGAGAGTGTGACTGTCCAGCTTGATGAACAACAGGGATTACGCCTGGAACCATTTGAGCAATTTTTTTCGTTAAGCTTGCTAACTCTCCGGCTGCATTTATGATAATAACGTGATTTCTAACTCCGATGCTACCGTCTGCTCTGCGATACCCTTTAAAAGTTTTCACCCCACAACTCCTCCTTTGAGAAATACAGCCGTTTTGTCTTCCTCATTCAACCCACGTACATTCGATACATGGACATGATTACCCGCAGGTATATCTTCTGTAGCTATTCCCATACACTCTCCATATTTGAGTATTTTTTGATCTTGCAGGATAGTCGACACTGCAACTTTATGACCGTAAGGGATATTTATTTGGAGTATGATTTCCGTATCCAAGCCCTGAACAACAAGTTTCTCTCCCGTTTTCAGGTTTTCTAATGCCACAGCCACATTATCCGTTTCGTGCAACCTTAGGGCATTATATTTTTTCTCCATCTCCGCCACTTCCTTTCTTTATCAATATGTAGTGCCTAAATGAGGAATGGAGAATTCACCCAAATCTAGTTCTTCAAGCTTAGTCTGTTTTCCAGAGCACACTTCCTGAATCATTTTCATGATACTTTCCACATGGTTAGTCGACTCACTTTTCGTAATAGTATAGTCAACTAACTCATCAAATGCATTTTCATCGCTCTCTGATGTGATTGTTATACATGGCAAAGCAATAGATCCCGTTAGAACACCCCTACTACTAACTATCACTACTGCACTACAGCCAGCAGAAGCCATTTTGGACAAGGACTCGACTACATTACTAGATGTCTTCATCAAATGGAGCCCATCTTTATCAGGCGCTTCACCGTAATTCAATATGCCATTGATTGTTTTTTCACCTGTCATTTTTGATTCTAGTAAAGCAAGTTGTGTCTGCTCTACTGTAAACTCCTTAAATGTGGTTGAGCCGTTTTTTGTGTCATCCCAGCGAAGCCGCTTCATACCTTCACTCGATTTAACTAACGCTTCTAATTCTGCTGTGTCAGAAATCCGCTTGGCTAAAACCTCACCTGCAGGCTCCAAAGTTTTTGACATACCAACAATTACTTTTACACCTTCAGCAGTCCATTTGTCCACAACTTTACCGATAATTGGAGCTGTAGCTAACAAGGTATCATTATCAAGTTCAACACCTAAAACACCGATTGTTAAAGAAGACAAAGGTAGCTTTTCTCTCTGCTGTTCTTTTGCTTCTGCAACCCATTTCTCTGTGATATCTATTCCTTTTTGAATTGTATTTTCTCCCCCAGCAAGTTGCTGGATCCCAATGCCTTTTATTGATTTTATCTTCGGAATATTTTTCAATAAGCCGCTTACTTGGTTCGTCTCACATCCCAAACCGACAATCAATGCTGAATGGATATTCGGATTTGAAGCTACGCCAACCAACATATTTTTCGTTAGCACTAAATCATCACCAAGTTGCGCACAACCGTTAGCATGAACAAATGGAACAGTACCCTGAACTTTTTCCGAAATTTCACGAACAACCGCACTAGAACATATAACAGATGATACAATTCCTACGTAATTCCTTGTTCCTGCAACTCCATTACTTCTCGGATACCCTTCGAAATAATATTCCATCCTTGTACACCCCTCTGCAATTTTTATATTTCAAAACTTTCCACTTTCGGATATCAGAACAGTGCAAATAATCAGTTAAATAAACATAAAACTCTATATTATGACAAAATTGATAGAATTTTTCTCTTCTGAGTTCATACTTTTCTATTATTTAATTTGTAATTGATCTCTTGCATTTTTCTGAGCTTCTATATAAACATCAACTAAAGGTACTTTATGCTTTAAAGCAAGGGTTTTTACTTCTTCGTATTCTGGATAGGATTTGATTATCTCTCCGTCAAGGATGCCAACTTTAACAGTTACAGGACCGTACATTGTTTCAACTTCCTTTAATTCTCGTGATAAAATCCTTCTTGTCCAATCAGACTTCCGGACACCAAAAGTGCTGGTCTCACGCAATAATATCTCTTCTAGCAAAAATGATTCTTCTGGCTTCGTTAAAACAGTAACCAAATTTCCTGGTCTACTTTTCTTCATTGAGACTGGAGTAAAATAGACGTCCAACGCGCCAGATGTCAATAATTTCTCCATGATATATCCAAGAGACTCACCGGTGAAATCGTCCATATGACACTCAAGGATAATGATCTTTTCTCGTTGCTCTATTTTTTCTTCATTAAATAGAACAGCTCTCAAGACATTCGGGTGTTCAAAATCTTTTTTTCCTGCTCCGTAACCGATACTTTCAATTGCCTGTGCTGGTAATTGTCCATATTCATTGGCTAACGCTTTTAGGAATCCTGCACCTGTAGGAGTAGTTAATTCTCCTCGAACATGAAAGTCTGCCAAAGGCACTCCTTTTAAAATTTCAGCTGTCGCCGGAGCCGGTATTGGATAAAGCCCATGAGCAATTTTTATTTTCCCATAGCCAGTTGGTACCGGCGAAGCAATGATTCTAACTACATCTAAGCTCTCAAGAGCTAGACAGACACCTATCACATCGATAATCGAATCCATCGCACCTACTTCATGAAAATGTACTTCTTCCGGGTCCATACCGTGTATTTTCCCTTCTGCTTCAGCAATTATCTGAAAAACAGCTAAACTTCTTTCCTTTACACGTTTCGGAAGCTCGCTTTTCTCAATCATCTGCAGAATCGTCGATGCTTTCCTGTGAGAATGAGAATGGTGTCCATCATCATGAACGTGATCATTGGAATGGCTATGTATTTCTTCATATGCTTCATGTATATGGTTATTTTGATGCGAATGAGAGTGATTATGTTCATTGCTGTGCGTATGGCTATGCTCATTATCAATTTTTCCTACATCACTAAATTGAAGATCCAGCAGTTTGGCGGAAATTCCTCTCTTATCCACTTTCTTTACATTCAATGAAAATGGATCGATTGGCAGTTTTTTTAAATGTTCGCTGATATAAGAGATATCTGCACCGAGGTCAATTAATGCAGAAAGCGTCATATCCCCAGAAATTCCCGATTGGCAGTCAAGATATAACAATTTCATGATTTACCCCCTCTGAAACCAACTTTAAAATAAGAGCCGCTTGATAAGCAGCACCAAATCCGTTGTCGATATTAACGACGCTCATACCAGAAGAACATGAAGACAGCATAGCGAGTAAAGGTGTTATTCCCTGCAAATGTGCACCATACCCAACTGAAGTTGGGACAGCAATTACCGGGCGCTGTACCAGACCACCGATGACACTCGGCAACGCACCTTCCATTCCAGCAATGACAATCAATACATCGGCATTCGTGATTTCTTCTCGAAAGGCTAAAAGCCGATCAATTCCGGCAACACCAACATCATATAACCGCTTTACTTTACACCCCATCCATTCAGCTGTTATTGCGGCTTCTTCCGCTACAAAAAGGTCGGAAGTTCCTGCGCATACGACCATTACTTCTCCACCATAGTAGTTCTCAGGCTTTCCATAAAGTAATATTCGTGCTGTGTAGTCGTAATGTGCTAATGGAAAAGTTGAAACCAAAGACTCTCCTTTTTCCTTGTCGAGTCTAGTAACCATTACTTTTCCATGTTTTTCAATTAACTTCTCCATAATTGGCTCTATTTGCTCTATGGTTTTTCCTTCACCATAGATGACTTCTGGAAATCCCTGACGTTTTTCACGGCCATAATCTACTTTGCTAAAACCTAAGTCTTCAAAATTCTCCATGCCATCACCTGCTGTCTTATTTTTTGATTTTTAAATCATAAATCTGTATAGAGAAACGAATCATAATCTATACGTGGATTTATTTCTCTAGCTCAATTTATATGCCGACACTTTAATTGACTGCTTCAGCAAGTTCACTGTCAGAAAGAACTTCGTTCATGCTTCCTGTCCGATAACCACTTAAATCAATCGAAACATAATTAAAACCTAGTGCTACTAATTTCAATTGAATCTGTTCTCTATAGTTCAAGATATCTGAAATTTCGTCCTGATTTACTTCGATTCGAGCGCATTGATCATGCCATCGTACCCGAACCATCTGGAACCCCAATTTACCAATAAATTTCTCAGCTTCATTAACTTGTTCAATTTTTGCTTTATCTAGTTTAGTTCCGTATGGAATCCTTGATGCTAAACTACATGATGCAGGTTTATTCCATACTGGTAATTCTAGTTTTTGCGAAAGTTCACGAACTTCTTTTTTATATAAATTAGCTTCTTGTAATACGCTACGAGCTCCAGCTTCCGTTCTTGCTTTTAATCCCGGACGAAAATCATCTAAATCATCCATAATCATGCCATCTAATACAAAATTATAACCTAGCTCTTCAGCAAGTTGATTTAAACGGCTATACAGAAGTTTCTTACTGTAATACCAACTATCTGGAGTGTTTTTAGCAATATTTTCATCTTCCAATTCACTTATTTCTGTCTGTAGAACTTGAATACCCAGCTGCTCTGCCAGCTGCACTGCTCCATCAAATTCCTCGCTTCTAAACAATTCAGATGCAACTACAACGGCAAGAACATTTTCTGAACCCAATTCCTGTTGTGCTCTTTTTAATACTAAAGTACTGTCTACCCCACCCGAAAAAGCGACGAGAACACGGTTCATACCTACTAATATTTTACCAAGGTGCTGGTCTTTCTCATTTAATTTTCCCATTATTTTTGCCTCCCTTTTTAAAATCTTCATAAATTCCGACTTATGTCAGAGCATATGGCGAAACATCGCCACTTAATACTTGCACTATATTGTTAGCTGCTTTTTGACGTAATTCAACCA
Source organism: Planococcus halocryophilus (assembly GCF_001687585.2). Classification (GTDB taxonomy): domain Bacteria; phylum Bacillota; class Bacilli; order Bacillales_A; family Planococcaceae; genus Planococcus; species Planococcus halocryophilus. The sequence continues at coordinate 3,312,362 of NZ_CP016537.2, forward strand.
TCGCTTCTTCGGAATACCAAGCACTATGTGGGGTAATAATTACATTACTCATATTTAATAAAGGACTATCTTTTTCAATTGGTTCATCTTCCGTTACATCAAGTGCAGCACCGGCAATAACCCCTTTTTCAAGTGCTTCAACAAGTGCTTTTTCATCAATAATTGGCCCTCTTGCTGTATTGATAATAACTGCAGTTTTTTTCATTTGACTAAACCGTTCTCCATTCAACAAATGGAAAGTATCTTTTATAAGTGGTACATGAACAGACAGGTAATCTGCTTCACGGATAATTTTATCAAGCTCCATTTTTTGAACACCTGCAGCTTTCATATCTTCCGCTGAAACAAATGGATCATAAGCAGCCAATTTAAAGCCTAATGGTTTAACTTTTTCAATAAACTTTCTTGGAATCCGACCGAATCCAAGAACTCCCACTGTCTGCTTATCAAAGCGATGAATTGGCACAGAAACTTTGAAATCCCAATTCCCTTTTTTTACTTCATTATTTAATAGCGTGACTTTACGCGCCCATGAAAGTAGTAATGCCAGAGCATGGTTAGATACCTCTTCCATACCGTAGTCTGGAACATTGGTAATAATAATGCCTTTTTCCTTTGCTGCTTCTACATCAATCGTATTCACGCCTACACCATAGCGAGAAATAATTTTTGTGTTCCTAAGTGACTCAATCACTCGACGAGAAAGAGGCGCATATTGATTTAGAATTGCATCTGCATACTCCGCTGCTTTTATCACTTCTTCTTCTGTTTTGCATTGCGCTTTAATGAATTCAATATCTAATCCACTCTTAGCAAACACTTCTTCTTCATACTTCAAATTTTCAAATTCATAATCCGTTAAAAGAACTTTATACTTCACTTATCCTCCCTCCTCCCTTAAAGTATCAATTCTTCCAGTTCAGTTAGAATTTCGAGGTTCGGATTTTCTTTTGCTTCGCTAATCATACTTTCAGAAATCCATATCTCTCCGATATCAAGGGTGTTCTTAATCTGTACTAACCTTACTTTACTCAAATCAAATGCATTACAAGTTTTAATTGCTGCTTTAACAGCGAGCTCTTTTGATTCAAGAATCATTGGTACTTTTATGACTTCAATTACTGTACTGGTCAAAGCATTTGCGTATCCTTTTTCCCAAATAATTTCGTCAAATACCGCTTTTGTTGTCATATCAGCCATGCCGATACCATTTGCATTACCTTTAGTTTTTTCGGTCAAGCCAAGGACAACAATACGGGTTATATCAGGCCCCCCTGTTGCATAAGGCGTAGCAAATTTACCTGTTATATTTGGATCCATACCATCGCCAGAGATCTCTTTTCCAAGCTCATCTACTATGAGTACATCAAATTTATCAAAATGAATTTTTGCCATTAATTCTTTTGCTTCTTTCAATAATTCGGGTTCCTCTGTTTCTAAATTTTTCGCTGCGACAGCAACTACTTTCGCTGGACGATCGTAAGCATTTTCTAGTGTTGCCAATCCGAAAATAACCGGTGCTTTTGCTAGAGTGATTTTAGCCATCTCAGGAACATGTTCAGCCATATACTTAAAACTGTAAGAATGTGCTGCTTCTGCTCCTTTTTGTTTACCAAGACCGATTGTAATCATTTTCAGTAATCCACTTTCTACTTTGCCTCGGAAAGAAGTATGAGCTTTTATTCGATTAATGACTACAATTTTATCTGCTTCATATGCATATTGATCTATATAAACCGGTAATCCATTTGGTAGTTCACCAATTTTCACCACTTCCATAGTAGCTCTCACTGGCGCACCACATGTTTCTTCGGTTACTCCTAGTTGCTTTAGCACATCAGCTTGTCCTTCAGCAGAAGCACCACCATGGCTTCCCATTGCCGGCACAATAAAAGGTTTCCCACCAACCCGTTTTAACTCTCGGATTGTTTCGCGAACTAAAATTGGTAAATCGGCAACACCTCGACTACCGACAGCAACTGCAATCGAATCGCCAGCTTCAATTTCTAGTAGCACATTAGTATCATTTAATGTTTTTCTTACTTCTGCTGCTGTGTCTTTCAATTCAGGTGCATAAAATTTTTGTTTCACTTTCACCATTTTCGGGAGTGTAGTATCTTTCAATAATTGATTGATAATATCCATGCATCTGCCCCTTTTCCCTCTTCTGCATCGTAAGGTTTTCCACATTTAAAATGCAAAATCAAATCCATCAAATATTAAAATAGCAATTACGAATTTCTTAATGTTTTACATTATAAAACATTGTTCTGTTAATAGACCTTAAAGATATTATAGATTTCCCTTCCGAGAGTTGTCAATTACTTTAAAATATTCACAACACTCCATTATTTAGTTTATATTAACCACTATTATATTCATTTCTACATACTAACAAGGTCATTAAATTCTATTACTGAATTTTCCAGAATTTCCCTCATGACTTTAAGGGCAAAAGAGACATATCTTACCCCTATGTTAGCGATAATTTTTAATTGAGACAATTGCGCGAGAAACTCTTCCGTTACCGCATTGTTTTGGATTATTAGTCCTTCTACATCTCTTGCTTCTTCCAGAAGAATTTCTTGAGGAATCGTTCTTTATTGTTCCAAATCCTATTCTAGCAATACTCAGCTATATAAACTTCTACCTTTTCCAGTATTGGATGTGTGATATACATTCTTGGTTTCACGCTATCTTCCCTCTTGTTAGGAATTTTTATTTCGAATTTTTATACCTTTCGTTATTAAATAAACTGCATAATATATCAGTTACTCGACAAAATTTTGATTTTTTCACTTACATCTCATTGTGTTACTTTAGTGTTTGCAAGTTACATACCGAGTTTGTTAGTGTACCAATTTTTTCTATTTTAATACTTATGTTATCTCCATCTTTTAGCCACACTTTTGGATTTCTGCCCATCCCAACACCCGGTGGTGTACCTGTTGCAATTAAATCGCCTGGTTTCAATGTCATTGACTGGGATAAAAATGAAATGATTTGGGGAACTGTGAAAATTAAATTATTTGTATTTGAGTTTTGCATAATTTCATCGTTAAGTTTTAGCGAAATCGATAGCTCATGAGGATTATCCACTTCATCACACGTAACAATTACGGGACCAATCGGAGCAAAAGTATCTGCTGTTTTGCCACGCGACCATTGACCATCCGCAAATTGCTGATCACGTGCACTAATATCATTCATAATTGTATAACCAAACACATAATTATTTGCCTCTTCTTCTGTTACACATTTCGCTTTTTTACCAATAACAACCACTAGTTCTGCTTCAAAATCCACTTCACTTGAATTAATTGGGATTTCAATAGAATCTTTTTCTCCGATAATTGCATTAGCGTATTTCGAGAAAATAACAGGAGATTTTGGTGGCTCCATGCCTGTCTCCTTACAATGATCAGTATAGTTTAGTCCAACACAGATGATTTTTTCCGGCTGTGAAATAGGGGGGAGAATATTGACTTCTGCAAGACTGAAGACAGCACTTTCATTTTCTTTTTGTTTTATCTTCTGTTCTGCCTGTAAGCGTAAGTTCTTGTTATTTTCAATAAATGTTTTTAAACAAGGTGGAAACTTCTTTTCATCAAGTAATGTCAAACTTATAACCTTATCGCCTTGCACGACTCCAAGGTGCTGCTTCGTTTTTGTAGCAAAAATAGCAAATTTCATATGTAATCTCTCTCCTTCTAATTCCACTAAAAACATATCTATTTTTAAAAAGGAGATTTCCAGTTTTGGAAATCTCCTTTTAATTTTATTTAGCTCCCCTTAATAAAAACTGTTTTAATCGCAGTATAAAATTCTTTCGCTGCTTCCCCTTGTTCACGTGAGCCTGAACTTGAACCTTTCATTCCTCCAAATGGTGCTTGGAGCTCTACTCCTGCACTTTCAGCGTTAATACGCACAAGCCCAACTTCAATTTCATCAATAAATTCAAGAATCGAATTGATATCCGAAGTGAAAATAGAAGCAGATAAACCATATTTTGTATTGTTTGCCGCCTCAATCGCTTCTGCTAAATCTTTCACCTTGATAAGAGCAATTACAGGACCGAAAATTTCTTCTTGTGAAATTGTCATTTCAGCTGTTGCTTCATCGAAGATTGCAGGCGTAACAAAGAATCCATTATCGTAGTTGCCCCCTGTCAATACTTCACCACCGTGAATAAGTTTAGCTCCTTCTTGCTTGCCGATTTCAACATATTCATTAAATGTATTAAATTGACTTTCACTTGCAGATGGTCCCATCCACACATCTTCTTCAAGACTATTTCCAACAGTTATTTTTTTAGTAGCTTCAACAAGTTTTTGTTTAAACTCTTCATATACTGCTTCTTCTACAACTACTCGGCTGGTTGCTGTACATTTTTGGCCGGAAGATTTAAATGCTCCACTAATGACAGCTTCTACAGCTTGTTCAACGTTTGCATTTTTTGTTACAATCGCAGGGTTTTTCCCCCCCATTTCAAGTTGGAATTTAATTCCTCGTGCAGCAGCCGATTTAGCCACATTCTGTCCCACTTGTTCTGAACCAGTAAAAGTAATTGCGTTCAATTTAGGATGATCGATTAATTTTTGTCCAATCACCGAACCTGAACCGGTAACAAAGTTAAAGACACCTTCTGGGAATCCAGCTTTCGCAAAACACTCTACTATTTTTGCAGCAGTAACAGCTGCTTCACTTGCTGGTTTGAAAACAATTGTGTTTCCATAAACTAGTGCCGGTGCAATTTTCCAAATTGGAATTGCTACAGGGAAGTTCCATGGTGTGATTACACCAACCACTCCAAGAGGCGTGCGTTTAGTGAACATTAATGCTTCGCTATCAGAAGATGGAATTACATCACCTTCTTTACGCATACCTTCAGCTGCATAATATCGAAGAATTGCAATCCCACGTGCGGTTTCCCCTTTTGCTTCAGGAAGTGTTTTCCCCATTTCTTTAGTCATGGATTCAGCGATTTCGTTCAGATTCTCTTCTAAAAGACTTGCAGTTTTGAATAGTAACTGTCCTCTCGCTGCCTGTCCAAGTTTACGCCACACTTTCTTCGCTTTATCTGCCGCCTCGACTGCTTTGTTTAATTCTTCTTCTGTAGAACTTTGAACATAGCCCATCGCTTCTTTTGTTGCTGGATTAATGCTTGTAATTAGTTTTCCAGATGCACTTTGTACCCATTCGTTGTTAATATAATTGCTATAATGTTCTTCTTTAATTGTAGTTTTCATAGTTTAATTAGCTCCTTTAAATTTAATATAGTTAGTATTTATATATCTATCGTTAATTAATGTGTGCTATTTTTTTACTTTGCAGTACAGGGTTTTTTAATACCCCGATACCAGGAATTTCGATTTCAATGCGATCTTTCTCGTTCAGCGTAAAGTCATTCGGAGGCACTATACATGTACCTGTAAGAAGTACTGTTCCATCAAAAATGGTGTTATCTAGAGTTAAATAATGAACAAGCTCCTCTAATTTTCGCTTTAGTTGATTGACTTGCGCATCCCCCTCAAAAACTAATTTTTCATCACGGTAAATACGGCAAATAATTTGTAATTCATAAGGGTCTGAAACTGCCTCTTTCAATAGAATTGAAGGTCCGATAGAGCATGAATTTTTCCAAACTTTTGCTTGTGGCAAGTAAAGTGGATTTTCCCCTTCAATATCACGGCAACTCATATCATTACCAGCAGTGTAACCTAGTATTGTCCCCTCTTTGTCAATGACCAATCCAAGTTCTGGTTCGGGAATCTGCCAATTAGAATCTGAACGCAAGTACACAGGTTCGTTTGGTCCGACAGTCCTTGCCGCAGTCGATTTGAAGAAGATTTCTGGACGTATAGCATCATATACTTTGTCATAAAAAGTTTCAGCATCCAGCTTGCCTTGAGTCGCTTCGTAGTTACGCGCTTCTTTACTTTTTTTGTATGTAACGCCTGCCGCCCATACTTCAGGAGCATCGATTGGTGTAGTTAAATCAATATCCTCAAGTGCTAGCTCTTCTCCATTTCCAATCAATTGTTTTACCATTTCGAACGTCGTTCTGTTATTACGACGAGCTTCCGCTACAAGAGTCATAAAATCCTTGTAGGGAAGGTCTATCACCTTGTTCTCTTCTGTCACTGCTGCTAATTGCTTGCCTGATTCTTTTACATAACGAATAATTCTCATACATATATTCCCCCGGAAGTTATAATTTTTAATACTATGTTTTGTTTCCTTTTAAATAATAAAAATAAAAATCATCAATCTACTAACTCAGATCGGAAGTCGTATCCTAATTTCTTGGATAACTCAGACGATGTAGCTTTTAAGCTTTCAATAATTTTTTCCAATTCTTTTTTCGTTAAATTGCTTGCAGTAGTTGAACTGCTGATTGCTGCTATAACATGTCCTGTATAATCTCGAATGGGAAGTGCTACGCAGTATACACCTGGCTCATTTTCTTCGTCATCTATCGCATATCCTTGCTTTCGGACCTTTTCCAATTCTATTAGAAAGGATTCCTCATTAGTTAAAGTGTTTTTTGTTTGTTTTGTGTACTCATAGCCATCCAATATTTTCTCTAATTCACTAGGATCTTTAAATGCTACAAGCGCTTTACCAACGCCACTGCTATGAATTGGTACTCTTCTTCCAATTCTAGAATATAAAATAGCAGCTTTAGCACTTTCAACTTTATCGATATATATACCTTCTTTTCCATCTAGAATAACAAGGTGTACTGTTCGTCCGGTCGATTTAGAGAGTTTAACCAATTGTTCTCTTGCTAATGATTGAAGATCTAAGTTTTGAATTACATAATGTCCTCGTTCAAACAGTTTCATACCAAGAAAATATTTGCCGTTTTCACTATTTTGTTCGATGTAATGGTGCTTTTGCAATGTTTTCAATAAAGAATGGACAGTACTTTTATGAAGATTCATTTTTTCAGTAATTTCTGTTAATTTAAGTTCTTTGTCATACTCATCAAATAAATCTAGAATCCGAAGTGCACGCTCCACTGATTGTATAATTGGCATATCGCTCATCCTTTTCTGTTCACTTAGTGTGATTTATCTCTCACTATAAGTGAACGATAAATCTCTATACCAAAGTTTATCACTAAGTAGGAACTTTTCCAGTTTCAACTGGTACTCCTAATCCTTCTGCGCCTTTTTCCGATGTTTTATAATCCGGAGCATAGCGATTAAGAAGATCAAGACCGATTTTCGCACGACGAACACGCTCTTTACATAATGCAATTGACGTACTTTCAAGGTGTGTCCCTGATGGATAAATATTCGGAGAATTTCTTAATCCGAATTTAATATAGACGGGTGCTGCAACTCGAATGATTTCAGCAATTTCATAATGTCGAATAAATCCCCCTACATCATCTGGAGCCTCAATGTAAATATCGATAGGAATATCGATGGCTTGGCGAATTTCTGATAGTTTCGCCAAAGTAAGATCTGTTGGAACATTGTAAGTATCAGCACCCGCATCTTGAATCAATTTAATAGAAACTGGATTTGATTGGGCCATTTGAACAGAAATTTTCACAATAAGATTGGAAGGAAGTTCTCCAGCTTTTTTAAACTCATTTATAAGAACTAATAATCCTTCATCTGCTACCAATATGCTACGAATTCCAAAGTGACATGCACGTTTAACGTCTTCAATCGCATATACCAGCTGATCCATCCCTTGAGAACGAAGTCCAGCAATCTTCCCATTACTCGCTAACTGCATTGGTGTAACATCGAAAGTTCCACGAGGTCCTACAAACAGACTGACTTCCAAATTTTCTCTGCGACCTATATCCGCCATTTGCTGTAATTCTTCATCCGTAAGTAACATAATGCCACTTCCCTGAGAAATGCGATGGATATAAATATTATACTTTTCACAGGCTTCGATCAATGCTTCAAATGAGGCTGGCCCTTCTACGCTTGGAAGTTCTATTCTATATTGAGCTCCATCCGGAAAGGTTTTTGTGGAGGTGGGCAAATCCTGCGTTCCACCGGTAGAATAACCTAGCTTTTCAATAAAATTACGTGTATTCTGCATTGAATTCTCTCCTTCATTTTATAAGAATCTCTTACATCTCACCTGCGCATTTCAATACCTATTAAAAACTTGTATACCCTTATCATTTGTAGTGATGATTTCTTCCGTAAATGGAAATTGTATATCCGTTTTATAATTAAAGAGAGCTTCTTCAGCAACAGCTTCTGGAACAACACCATTTGCCGCATCTGTATGCCCGACCATTCTATTGCTTGCAGCGACTAACCTTTGACGCTTGTTAATCTCTTTTAGCCTCTCTAAAGCTAGCTCCGATCTATTCTTTCTTGTTTTTTCAAATTCGAACTCCAATTTCCCTGCCTGCAATGCTTTTTCATCAACAAATTCGATTTTGCCTTCCCGTAAACTCAAATATAACAAGTCTCCAGTTTGAAGATACAGTATTCCTCCCCCATTTTTGGCTTCGGGTGTCATATGACCAATTGCTGCTCCATATGTAACTCCCGAGTATCGCCCATCGCTGATCAAAGTTGCAAGGCGCTTCAATTTACGATTTGCGTTGATATGCTGCATCGACGTAAACATTTCTGGCATCCCAAACGCTTCAGGTCCTTGTCCGGAAATAATCACAGCAATTTTTAAAACTGCTTCAGCAACCATCTTATCGAAAAGAGTATCGTAATCATCTTTATTCCATTCTTCGTAATCTTTTTCTGAATTTGCTCTTAAAAGTGCCAGTAAATTCTCATGGCTAAAGCTTCTATTTTCTTTGAGTTTCGTGATTAGATTGGCATCCAGCAAACTACGATTTGCCAAGTCTTCATTTTCAAAATAAAGGACTAATGCTACTTTCTTATCAAACTGCTCTAATTGAGGAGTAGGCATTCCACTAATTTTCACAACTGCACTTTCAAAGAAGTTACCTGTCAGTACGTCCACTCCACTGTATGGTCTTCTTGGTTTCGACAAAATCACTGGATTTTCTTTTATGTTGTCGGCCGGAAGACTTTCTGTTTTAACCAATCTAGATCTCCAAGTCCCCCCCGTAACAGTTGGAGAATCCACATCCATTGGCACTCCGTTTTCCATAAGTTCATAGAATAAACTTTCCATTCCTCGACTATCGCTATCACAACATTGCATTGCAAGTGAAAAAATATCTCGACCTTCAGTCAAGCTATAGTTGAATAAATCAGGAATAGGATGAGAGTGATGTATTTCATCTAAATCCCAAAGACTAAATTTATATCCTCCATATAGCATTCCTGCAACAATATGCATCATTAAATTCGTGGAACCACCCGAAGCACTGTGGATTCGGATGGCATTTCTAATATTCGTCGCCATAATATTAGCAGCTCCATATACCGGATCATTAATCATTGTCGCAAGACTATCTAGTGCTTTATTAACTTGAGATTGGTTTGGTGATTGCGTCAAAAGCTCTAGCTCTGGATGGACAAGACCCATCCCTGCTACTAGATGACGAGAGCTATTACCCGTCCCGTTAAAAGCACAAACGCCTCCGCTTCCATCACAAGTTGCAACCGCCAATCGTTTTTCATAATCTTTATGTGCCATTTTCGTGATGATGCCTCTGTCTGTTGCTCGTTCTAGTACTCCCTGAAAAGCAGTATTTGATGAACATTGCAAAATGTATGCCATCGCATCTCTTAAATCATCCGCAATATCTATAGCACCTTGAGATTCAGCACTCTTTGCTACTTCTTCCAACTCCGAAAAAAGTGTTGTTGGAATTGTCCCACCTTGTAAAACGTGCGCAGGCGCGAAAGTTGCAAAAAAAGGAGCCTCCCCGCGATATTGACGAATCCGATCCAAATGGACCAATGCACTAACAACACCAAGCGGCTGCTTATCACAACCTTGAATTACAAAGGCACCATGGTAGCTATGAGCTTCCATTTGATTTACGACCATTTGAGCAACTGCATTCCGACTTTGAAGAGAATAACTCATCCCTTGATTGCTTTGCGCCGTGCCATCACACATTACTGGTGTAGAAAAATAAAATGGTACGCCGCCATTTTGCCAAATGCGAATAGCTGCATGTGATGATGTTTTAAAATCCATTATATGTGCTGGGTGATCGGATGATCCTCCAATAATAGCAATTCTTGGCGCATTTTCTTCTAAACGATTATAAATTTCTTCTAGCGTCCAATCTGGAGGAGGACCGTCATATTCAGAACCTAAAGTTTGTTTTGAACGATCAAGCAATCCTGCAACAGTAATTGGTTCATTTGCCTTGCCTTGTACATTATCTCTATATGGATTCACATTATTGCTTATATTCGGATAAATACCCATTATGTCTACCTCCATTTAAAATTTTTGCTTATAATTCAGCTTAAAATCAACATTTCCGGAATATATAGTAACCATAAAAAGAATGGATAAAATTCGAATTTCAAAATACTTTTTGACTATTAATTTTAGAATGTAAACCTTGCAAATCTTAAAATCCCTTAATATTCATAAAGAAATAAGGGACGAACATTAAATTACCCGTCCCTTACTATCTCACCAAGCAATTAAAATTTATAAAATTATTGATTAGCTACAATTTCATCAATTGCAGTTAAGTATTCATCTACAATATCAGCGCCGATACTATCAGCATGTTGTTTGATAACCGGTTTTACAGTTGTTTGGAAACGTTCATGCTCTTCAGGAGTAACTTCTGTAAAAGTCATGCTTTCTTTCAATTTTTCTAGGCTCTCTTTTGCTACAGTACGATTGCGTTCACGATTATATTTACCCGCTTCAACTGCCGATTCACGAAGAATATCCTGTTGTTCAGGTGTGAATTCATCCCAAATTTGTTTACTGAATAAAAAGATAAACGGTGTATAGACGTGATTTGTATTTGAGATATGCTCTTGAACTTCCGAAAACTGACTCAAATCGATTGTAGGATATGGATTTTCCTGTCCATCGACTGTTCCTTGTTGCATAGCTGTAAACAATTCTGTAAATGCCATAGGTGTCGGGTTAGCTCCTAAAGCTTTCCATGCATCCAAATGGATTGCATTTTCCATTGTCCGGATTTTCAGACCATTAAGATCTTCAACGGTTGCAACAGGGCGAACATCGTTAGTTAAGTTACGGAATCCATTTTCCCACCAAGCTAGTCCTACAAGGCTTTGATCTTCAAGCATTGTAATCATTTTATCGCCAAATTCACCATCTAGTAACTCATCTGCAACTTCCTCATTTGCAATTGTAAATGGAAGGTCAAAGACTCCGTATTCAGGTATGAAGTTGACTAAAGGAGAAGTCGAAGGAACTGTGATATCTAATGATCCAAGCTGTAACATTTCGATTGCAGAACGGTCATCCCCAATTTGACCAGAATGATAAAGCTCCACATCAAAATCATCTGTTTTTGCTTCCACTAACTCTTTGAACTTTTCAATACCTTCATACTCAGGATGCTCATTATTAACCCCAATACTAACTCTTAGAGTTTGCTTTTCTCCATTAGATGCTGCTGCTTTCTCTGAACCACTTGATGTTGTTTCCCCGCCACATGCTGCTAGAAACAATGCAGATACCATAACTAAACTAAAAAACTTCTTTTTCATCAACATTCCCACCTCTCAGTAATTATTCTAATTGTGTTACTGTTAGAGCAAATTCTACCGAATTTACTCCCACCCCCTTTCAAGGTGCATATAAAGTACCTTCTCACCATAAAGACATGATTTTCAAAATATAAAACCTATAATAATGCTCTAAAAGCCGGATAGTAATTATTTCAGCGTGAGTTCGCTGTTATCTGTTTTCTTTTCAATCTTCATACTTTTTAATAATGAAGAAACTTTTTCAGGTAGATCCTTTGGATAGACATCAAATGGTGCACGGTGTCCAGTTTTCTCATTTAACCACCGTTGGTGAACTGCTTCCTTCATCGTAGTAAAGAATGATGGACAGAATTTGTAAAAGACCATTAAATCTGAAAGCACCTTATGATTCTTCTCCGCCTTACTTAAATCACCTTTCCGATAACTTTCAAATAAATCCACTGATATTTCCGGGGCAAAAACAGAGCTTCCATTGATACTGCCAGCCGATCCAACCATCAACGCTGGCAATACATGTTCATCAAATGCTGAGAAGACCATAAAATCTTTTCTCACTTTAGAAACTTCCGTAATCATTTCACGAATCTCTCCAATTTCACTTACCGTTTCTTTGATACCACAAATATTAGGATATTTAGTAGCCAATTCTTTTACTAGTTCAACTGATAGCGATTGTCCGCTGAAAGAAGGAATATTATAAAGAAGGACTGGTAATTTTGTGTTTTCAGCAATAATGGAGTAAAAATTGAACAATTGTTCTTCGCTTAAATGCCAGTAATACGGATTTACTACAAGAACACCATCTGCTCCATTTTCTTCCGCATGAGAGCATAACTCTAAAACATCTTTTAATGCAGTATGTCCGATCCCAACCAATACAGAAACTCGCTTATCGATGGTTTTTATCATTTCTGATACATAAATTTTTCTTTCTTTCATTGTTAGAGAAGTGAATTCTCCTGAGCTTCCCGCTAATAGCACGCCATTAATACCATGTTGAAGAAGTTGATTTATATATATTTTATTTAAATCTAAATCGAGATTTCCTTCTGTATCAAACAAGGTGACAACTGGGGGTATTATTCCGCTGAATTTTATATGAGTCCCTTCCTTTCAGTTACATATAATTATTAAAATAATTACTTAACTAAAATATTAGTGCTACATTATAGAACTTAGTTTTCATATAATGAATCTATTTAAAGTATAACTTTTAAATGTCAGAATTGTCAATCGATTTTACTAAAAATAATTCTAACTCCCTCATTACTTTTATCCCATCTACTATGTTCACTTTAAGTAAACTAAATATAGATAAAAGCTATATTTAATTACCAAACAACACGTTTCATTTTTCTGAAAAAACCAGCAAAATACTATTTGCTGGTTTTTAAATCTTTATAAATTTGTTTGTTAATAACCACTGTTCCTTCTGGTCCGCCCATAATTACCATGTCTACCATATCAAAAAATAAACCTGTCTCAATGACACCTATAAGTTGCTTTAATTTATTATGAAGATTTTCAGGATCTGGAATACTCTCAAAAGCACAGTCTAAGATATAATTGCCATTATCGGACACATAGACGCTTCCGTTTTCTTCTCTCAACACAGGTTTAGCACCTAATTCAACAATTTTATTAGCCGTCATCTGCCATCCAAATTGTAGAACTTCCACAGGTAAAGGGAATTTCCCCAATACATCTACCCTTTTGGACTGATCAGCCACAATAATAAGTTTTTTCGAGTGAGCATTAACTACTTTTTCCCTAACTAGAGAACCACCCCCACCTTTTATTAGGTGGAAGCTTGGATCTATTTCGTCTGCACCGTCGATTGCTAGATCTAAGAGCTGAACATCAGAAAAATCGGTAAGTGGAATTTTGAACTCTCTTGCCCAACTTTCTGTAAGCGAAGATGATGAAATACCGTTGACGTTTAACCCTTGCTCAACCAACTCACCTAATTTTTTTAACATCCAATAAACAGTACTACCCGACCCAAGCCCGACCAACATACCATCTTCTATATAATCAACTGCTTTTTCACCAGCCATTCTTTTAAATACATCTACCGACTCTTCCATTTATATAGTCTCCTCAAGATTGACTGAGATATCCAGCAACGTCTGCCATTGCTTCTACACAATCTTCTCCCACTGTACGAATATTCAAATGATCTCCATTACGCAACTGCAAAGTGATTAAACCAAGAAAACTTTTCAAATTGATTTCATATGGTGTCCCATTAATATTTTTCTTAAGATAAATCTCCGATTGAAATTTCTGCGTTGCTTTACTAACTTCAACAATTGTTACTTTATCTGAAATATTAACTACAATATCTTTCGTTAAGCTATTTTCCATAAAAGAGCCCCCTTAAGTTCTGTATATTTTAAGCTACTAGTTAGTATCTTGAATTACTTTATTGATAACCTATCACCATTCAGCAATAGAGCCATCTTTATGGCGCCATATGGGATTCTTCCAATCATGCCCTATCTCGGCTTGTGCACGGACGAAATCCTCATTGATTGACACGCCAAGTCCTGGTTTTTTCAACATATCAACATAGCCGTCTTTATACTCGAATACTGTTTTATCATGTAAATAATCTAGTAAATCACTCCCTTGATTATAGTGAATGCCTAGACTCTGTTCCTGTATAAAAACATTATGAGATGTTGCATCTACTTGTAGACAAGAAGCTAAAGCTATTGGTCCCAATGGACAATGTGGTGCAACCGCCACGTCATAAGCTTCTGCCATCGCAAAGATCTTTTTGCATTCTGTAATTCCCCCAGCGTGAGATAAATCCGGTTGAATAATGTCAACATAACCTTCTTGAAGAATTTTCTTAAAATCCCACTTTGAGAACATTCTCTCTCCTGTAGCGATTGGAATATTAGTTATACGTGCAATATCACGCAATGCTTCATTATTTTCAGGCAATACCGGTTCTTCAATAAACATCGGTCTGAATTGCTCTAGCTCTTTTACAAGGATTTTTGCCATTGGTTTGTGTACTCGACCATGAAAATCGATGCCGATTCCAATATAATCGCCTACCGCTTCCCGAACTGCCGCAATTCTAGATACTGCTTGATCGACTTTTTCATAGGAGTCGATGTATTGAAGTTCTTCTGTACCATTCATTTTTACCGCTGTGAAACCGGCTGTCACTGCATCTTTTGCAGCTTTACCAACATCATTAGGACGGTCTCCCCCAATCCATGAATAGACTCGGACAGAATCCCGAACAGCTCCCCCCATCAATTCAGAGATAGGTGCATTATAATATTTCCCCTTAATATCCCATAATGCTTGATCTATACCAGCAATAGCGCTCATTAAAATCGGTCCACCTCGATAAAATCCACCACGGTACATCACTTGCCACAAATCTTCAATTCGACTCGGATCTTGACCAATCAAATATCCGCCCATTTCTTCAACCGCAGCCTTCACTGTCTTGGCACGACCTTCTACAACAGGCTCTCCCCAGCCAGAAATCCCTTCGTCAGTCTCGATTTTTACAAACAACCATCTTGGTGGTACTATAAATGTTTCTATTTTAGTGATTTTCATAAAGTTACCTCCAATATTTTTATACTGTATAAGTTAATCTGCCAATATGTACTTGCTCATATCACGAACATCCTTCAGTCCTATTAAGTAGCTAACTAAAAACTTGATTCTATAGTTTTCTAATAAACTTTACTTTCATCTAAAAAAGATAAAAAGCGCGTGTATTAGCCCTTTTTAGCCTTTTGGCAAATAAAGGCCAATTACTTGACCAGAATCTCTGGTGCTTGCGCTTTTTGTTTATTTCTAGCTTTTTGTATTTTTTGAATAAATTGTTTAGAAAGCTCTGTCAGTACCTCGTATCTTTCTTGGGCAATCGCTTTACTATCTACTAGTGAACCACCCACACCAACAGCTACTGCACCGCTTCCAATAAATTTTTCGACATTATCAAGATTGACACCTCCAGTAGGCATTACTGGAATATGACCAAGCGGTCCTTGTAAATCTTTAATAAAATCTGCACCAAGCGTTCCCCCTGGAAAGATCTTCAACAAATCAGCTCCCGCTGAATATGCTTTGACTATTTCTGTTGGGGTCATAACTCCTGGTATAGATATCCTTCCATAACGATTTGTCATTTGAATCGTTTCAACATCAAAACTCGGACAAAAGATAAAATCAGATCCTGCATCAATTGCATTTTTTGCAGAAGCAGCATCTAACACAGTTCCAGCTCCTACAAGTACATTGTCTTGGTATTTCTCTTTCAAATCTTTAATCATTTCAAGCGCATTTGGTGTATCGAGCGTAATCTCTAGTGCTCCTGTACCACCTTCTATAAGTGCTTCAGCAATATAATGGATTTGAGATTGCTTTGGCCTACGGATAACTGCAATTAAGCCTGATTCTTTCAACCGAATTAAATTCTCCCATTTCTTCATTCGGGATACCTCCTTGAATTAACGTTTTACGTCACGATCAATTCCAGCCGGTTTCATAAATTTTTCGACTGCTTCAAAATATGGTAAGCCTTCTATATCACCACTAACACCAACTACCATTGCACCAATCGCGTTGGCACGTCTGACTACTTGTTTCATCGGTTCTTGACGTAGAATTCCACTAATAATACCCGCAGCAAATCCATCACCCGCTCCAACCGGATCAACAATTTTCTCAACAGGAAATCCATCTACGTAAAGTTTTTCTGCGTTAGAATGAAGATAAGCACCTTGACTGCCTAATTTAATGATAATTGTCTTATTACTTTTACCTAACAAAGCTTCAGCTACTGCCTCCACCTCTTTTTTACCAGTCATCAATTGTCCTTCATCTAGTCCAGGAAGAATAATATCTGCATGTTCGGCAATTTCATTGAATATTTTTTTTGCTCGCTCTTCTGACCACAATTTCATCCTCATATTAGGATCGAAAATAACTATCGTTCCGTTTTGCTTGGCTATTTCAATCGACCTCATTACCGTTCGTCGGCAACTTTCACTCAATGCTGGGGTAATTCCACTAATATGAATGATTTTAGCCTGAGCGATAATTTTCTCGTCCAAATCTTCAGGCTCCATTAAACTTGCTGATGACCCTTTTCGGTAATAATAAACGTTCATGTCACTTGACGATAATTGTTCTTTAAAAATAAGTCCCGTTGGTGCCTGGTCTGTAAACTGACAAGAAGATGTATCCACTCCTTCTCCCCTTATACTATTCAATATAAAGCGACCGAACGGATCATTTCCCAATTTACTGTACCAGCTTGCTGAATGGCCCAGGCGAGTCAAACCAATTGCTACATTTGATTCTGCTCCACCAATTTTTTTGGGGAATTGATGGATATATTCAAGTGGCAACATTTGCTCAGGTTGAAACAAAACCATTGTTTCGCCAAATGTAAATACATCTATTTTCTTCATAGTTCACAACCTTCTTTATTATCATTACTTACTCTGGTATAAGAATTAATGAAATCTGAGGTATAAATGTTATAAATAATAATGTGAACAACATTGCAATTAAAAAAGGTAACACTGCTTTTGATAATGCTTCTATAGAAACTCCTGAAATACCTGAAGCTACAAATAAGTTTACACCTACCGGTGGTGTGAAGAATCCAATTGCTAAGTTAACTACCATTAAAATCCCAAAATGAACTGGATCGTAGCCAATTTGAACTGCTACTGGTAATAGTATAGGTGTTAATATAATGATTGCTGCAAGAGTATCCATAAACATCCCCACTATTAATAGTAGAACTGTGATTAGCAAGATAATGACAATCGAATTTGTAGAAATAGATAATAATCCTTCTGCAATTTGCCCTGGAATCTGCTCAATTGTCAATAAACGACCAAATGCGTTAGCCGTGCCGACAATAATCAATACAGTGGCAGTTGTTAAAGCCGAATCAATGATTACTTTAGGAAGTTCTTTGAATTTTAACTCTCTATAGATAATCATAGAAGCAAATAAGCCGTAAACTACAGCGATAACAGCTGCTTCTGTAGGCGTAAAAATACCACCGTAAATTCCTCCCAAAATAATAACTGGAATCAACATAGCCCATTTAGCAGCCCAGAGAGCCGTTCCAATTTTTTTTAAAGAAGTTGGTTCGCCCATACCTTTATATCCTTTTTTCTTCGAGTAAATATAAACCCACACAATCATAGAAAGACCAACTAATACTCCTGGGATAATACCTGCGATAAATAGATCCCCAATTGAGACATTACCTGTTACTCCATAAATAACCATCGGTATACTCGGCGGAATTATAACCCCAATTGAACCTGCCGCTGCTACAACAGCTGTCGCAAATTTAATATCATAGCCTTGTCGGACCATTGCCGGAATCATAATTCCTCCAATAGCCGCAACCGTAGCTGGACCTGAACCTGAAATGGCTGCAAAAAACATACATGTAATAATAGTTGCGATTGCAAAACCGCCCGTTCTATTCCCAACAAGTGCATTTGCTACGTTGAATAGCCTTTCTGAAATTCCGCCTTTACCCATAATTTCACCTGCCAGGATAAAAAATGGAACCGCCATTAAAGGAAAGGAATCAACTGCTGTGACCAATTCTTTCGCTAAAAACTCAACTGGCAAACTTCCCGTATACATAATTGTAATTAGTGTAGAAAGGCCAATAGCAATACCGATTGGCACAGTTAATATTAGTAAAAGCGCAAAACTGCCGAATAAGACTGCAAGAGTCATTTCCTAAAACCTCCTAGATGATTCATTCCGAATTTATTTAGCTTGATCCATTTCATTTATTTTTCTTACGGATCCAGAGTCACCTCGCAAGGCTTTAATGTGTTTAATTAAATTTTGGATAAGACGAATGAGCGTTAGTCCCATACCTACCGGTGTAGCCATATACACTAACCCCATTGGAATTTGATTTGCCGGTGATTTTTGTCCGAAATTTAATAATTGGTTTGCGATGTCGAAACCATAAACGATAACGAAAACTGCAAATACGACAAACAACAAATTAGCAATAATGGTTAAAATGATTTTTCCTTTTTCTCTTAGAAGTAATAAAGCTACATCAACTTTGATATGTCTTTCTTTTTTGACCCCATAACTTATCCCCATGTAAATTAGCCAGATAAAACTATAACGCGCCAATTCTTCTGACCAAGATAAAGAATTGTTAAATTGTCTCATGACCACTTGAAGAAAAATAACAGCTACCATAATAGTAGAGAAGAGGATTAATAATGCCTCTTCGATATGCCGATCCAACCACCTTAGGATTTTCATATTGATCTCCTTTTATAAAAGATTTAATAATAGCCACTATTGGACAAATCATTATTTTTTAGAACAGACTAAAAATTCCGTCATTTATAATTAAAAAAATTTAATTTAGAGATGCACTATTCATCACAATGTTTTTTTTTTGCAAACCTAGCAACTCCTATCTTTCACTTTACAAGTTAAATCTATTTGAAATATTGATCATCTTTTATTTTTCATTATTTTATGGCTACCAAATTCATTTCGTAATGCTGCAACGACTTTGCCAGTACAAGTATCATCTTCTAAAGAAAGATACCGCATTAATAGTGACATCGTGATTACCGGGGCAGGAACTTGAAAATCTAAAGCAGATTCTACTATCCATTTTCCCTCATCAGAAGAATTCATTATCCCTTTGATGCCTTCTAGTTTAGCGTCTTTCGAAATCGTACCCAAATGGACTTTTGTCTAAAATATCGAAGCCTTCTGCAATTGATTGCATCATTCCATATTCGATACCATTGTGAATCATTTTCAAGAAATGGCCACTACCCACCTTATCAGTATAAAAGTAACCGTTTTCAACTGAGATATCATGAAAAATCAGTTCAATGAATTTATAAGCTTCCGGATTCCCTCCAATCATGGTGCATATCCCATTCCTTGCTCCTGAAATATCTCCACTTGTTCCACAATCCATAAAGTGGATTCCTTCCCCCATGTAAATCTTCACCAAATTGAATGAATTTTTTATAATTAGAGTTACCCTCACCAATAACAATATCTCCTTTATCAGGGAGTGATTTTAATGTTGATATACCATTCTCAGTAACCTCTTCATCTGGCACTAGTAACATTAATATGCGTGGGCGATCCAGTTGCTCGACTAAATTTTCTAAAGAATTTGCACGAAGAGCACCTTTTCCCACTACTTTATCTAGCTGAGCCTCATTTGCATCAAAAGCAACTACTTCATGACCATGATTAATAAGATTTAAAGATAGATTATAGCCCATTTTTCCAATACCAATCATTGCTAACTTCATTTTTTGCCCCCTTGTCCCTCGTGAATTTCTTCTATCTGTAAGCAAGTTCGATGTTTATTTTTAAGAAATTGTAATAGATGCTCTTTCTTCATAATAAAAAGCTTATATTTCACTTTGTTCCATATAGTAGAACTGCGTTCTATAAATTTAATTATAACTCTCAATCGAATAAATTCAAGAAATAATTTAAATTATTAGTTTTTTTAGAGAAAAGATTATCCATCTAAAAGACCTTGTCTCCCACATAAATAGAAAGGTATAAATAATAGTTAAATTTTTTCATCCCAATTTCTAGCAAATAAATCACTCTACCGTACTACTATCACTGAAAAAAATTATACTTCGCTTTAAAACAACTAGATTTATTTCACAGACAGATAGAGTTGTAGTTAAAATAGAGGATAGAGTCATTTTGATTAAAGTATGTAAACTATTAGAAGAGATATATCTTATTTCTACACTCTAGCATCTTTGTGTTTTGATTTTGACACTAAGGGAAATAAATGATGAACTACTAATTTACGGATATCTCGTAACTGAAAGGAGAAACCGACATGAAAGAACTTTTTGGCTTGATGAAGTTCGGCACAAAGTCCGCTTTATGGGCAGCCATTATTAATACAATCGTAGCCATTCTCAAAACAGCCGCTTATTTGATTACGGGGAACGTAGCGATGTTTGCTGAAATGATGCATAGCTTTGGGGATGCTGCGAACCAATTTTTTGTGTTTATTGGTTCTGCATTGAGTAAAAAAGAACCGACAGAACGCTTTCCTGGAGGATTTGGGCGACTGGTCAACCTTGTGCTACTCGGGGCTGTTTTAATTGTTGGGGTTTTGGCCTATGAAACCATTGTCGAAGGAATACATCACATTTCAAATGCCACTCATTCGGAAGATTGGTTTTGGTTGAATATGGGTGTTCTTGGTGCTTCTGCATTGCTCGAAATGGCGGTTCTCTACAAAGCGATGAAGGAAATTACGGAGCATCTCCCAAAAGAACAAATAAAAGGCTTTAAATTAATTCCTGAAAGTTATAAGCATGTTAAAGATGCTAAGCCCGCTTCGAAACTCGTATTTTTAGAAGATAATGTCGCAGTTGGTGGTGCGTTACTTGCAATGGGCGCAATTGTTGTCGCTACTTATACACCTTTCCATAGCGCTACAGGCTACGCTTCAATCATCATTGGTGTTGCACTTGTTTTTGTTGTAGGTCGTATCTTTATGGATAATGCTGCGGGAGCACTTGGAGTAGCCGATGTGAAAATGCAGGCAAGAATGGGCGCTCGTATTTTGCAGCATCCGCATATTAACGATATCCAAGACTTAAATGTTATTAAAGAAGGCGAAAGCCTACATGTCGAACTAAAAGTTGAAGTTGATCCTCATATGACGATCAAAGAAGCTGACGAAATTCGAAACTATATTGAGGAAAAAATTAAAGAAGCTGTAGATAATGTCACCGATGTAATTATTGAGTTTGATGACGATGATGACGTCGACACGTGGAGTCAGATCTCAAATGGGGATCAAAAGTAGTTTTTAGATTTTGGGACACTAGCAAGAAAGACAATCAAAACCGCGAAAAATCTCCGGTTTTGATTGTCTTTTCTTTTTCTTATGCTTTCGGTTCTTTTATAACCATATTATCCAATACCACCGTTTTCAAGTATTGGGAAACGCCATTTGCATCGCAAGTAAATTCAGTAACTTCATCCACTTTTTCTTTAATATGATCCGGGGCATTTTTCATCGCTACAGCATGGCTAACATATTCGAACATTTTAAGGTCATTATCGCTGTCTCCGATGGCTAACGTTTCACAGCCTGTTAAGCCAAACCTCTCTAGCATTTCTTTGATCCCTGATGCTTTATTGACATCGGCAACCATGACTTCTGCATTGTGCGGAGATGAAGGTGTCATCGAAAAACTCATCTCTCCTTGCAATTCCTTTAGCTCGGCTTTCCATCCTTCGATTTCATCGCGTGTTCTTGCGAAAAAGTAAAATTTCGAAAAATGATTACCGGTTATTTCTGCAGTCCACTCAATATCTTCCTCTATTGCTTTTTGACGCGAAATCCATTCGTTAATCTGAACGGAATCAGGTTTCGGATCACGAATTGCCGCTTCAACAAAGGCTTTGTCTTGTTCTTGCACCAATCGCGAGTTACCATGCGGGAACAGCTCGTAATAGATTTTCCTTTTACGTGCTTTCTCAATAATCGTTTTTACCAACTCTAGCGACAACGCGTGTTCAAATACGACTTCCTCGCCAATATAGCCTGCCATGCCATTTGCAGTAATAACGCCGTCTACTGCAAAGCCTTCTGGCAACATTTCTGCTAGTTCGTCTGCCGATCTACCTGTCGCAATGAAAACAAAAATTCCTTGATCACGCAGTTGATCTATAACTTGTTTTGTCTCAGAACTAACTTCGTTATAATGATTTAATATCGTTCCATCCATATCTAAAAAGATGGCCTTCGGGTTAATAATCACTCCATTACCTCCTGTTACTCTATGCACATGATACCCCTCAGTATACGCCGTGCTATTTCTAAACTCAACGAAAGTACAACTCTCTGTCGGTAAAAGGATTAGAACTACTGCGGAAAGATAGAAAATGTTAGAATAATAGAAAGAGAAATTTTCGGTTTTCATTTGGCGTTACAGGAAATTTGTTTATCTATGCTAGCTGTTTAAAATAACCAGCGGCAGATGGAGGTTAAAATGAAACAGGTCTTGACCATTCAAAAAGTATTAAATAATAATGTCGTTATTGCTCATAATGATGTCTATAAAGAAGTGGTATTAATCGGCAATGGTCTCGGTTTTAACCGAAAAAAAGGAGATTCTGTTCCTTTTGACCAAGCCGATAAAACATTTTTGCTTAAAGATGAAAAAGAAATGGAGCAATATGTAAACCTACTTCCGTATATTGAGGAAAAACTCATCGCGTTTATCCAAGAATTACTTCTTTTTATCGAAGAAAAAATGGACAAAGAACTAAATGAACATATTCACGTTGCATTAACCGATCACATTGCTTTTGCTATTAACCGTGCAAAAAAAGATATTCAATTCTCCAACCCCTTTTTATTTGAAATAGAGTCCCTATACCCAAAAGAATACCTTGTTGCTAAAGATGTTGTTCAAAAAATAGAAGAGCGGACAGGTGTCTTTTTTCCAGAAGGTGAGGTTGGCTTTATCGCTCTACATATTCACAGCGCGGTAACCGATAAGTCGTTACGTGATATTAAGCGCTATCATTCCCTACTTTCACAACTGGTGGAGATTATCGAAAACAACTTAGATATTCAACTGGACAAAAACAACATCGACTACCACCGCTTAATCCAACATCTTCACCGGGCAATTGACCGTGCCGATAAAGGCACTATTATCAGTGAAGAAAATAAATTGGCTGCTATGTTGAAAAGTGAATATCCTGTGTGCTATAATCTTGCTTGGAAGCTCATAAAAGTAATGCAAAACCAATTGAATAAGCCTGTAGATGAATCAGAAGTCATGTATTTGACGATTCACTTGCAGCGCTTGACACATAAATTCTGACCATACGTGTTACTGATTCGATCAGGCATGAGTATGAAAAGATGAAAGTTAACCAATAGGACAAAACTGTCCTTTTATTGACTTTTCCCTTTTCTGCTCATGCCTTTTATTATGGATTCAATTGTTTTTTCATATACAACCCATAGAGGAGGAAATTACATGTCATTTAATTTATTCGGTACATTGCAAAAAGTTGGTAAAGCTTTAATGTTACCCGTTGCACTTTTACCTGCTGCTGGTATCTTACTAGCTTTTGGTACTAGTTTTGCACAAGAATCATTTTTGGAAGCGGTTCCTTTTATGGGAGCTAATTGGATTCAACAATTATTATACGTAATGGCAGAAGCGGGCGGAATCGTCTTCGCTAACCTTCCTTTACTATTTGCTGTAGGTGTTGCGATCGGTCTTGCCGGTGGTGATGGTGTAGCAGGACTTGCGGCCATCATTGGTTATTTAATCATGAACGTCACGATGAAAGCGTTTGGCGGAATTACGCTAGAAATGACTACTGACCCGGCATATGCCAATGTACTAGGAATTCCTACACTACAAACAGGTGTTTTCGGCGGGATTATCGTCGGGATTTTAGCCGCCTTCTTGTACAATAAATTCTATAATATCCAGTTGCCACAGTTTTTAGGATTTTTTGCAGGAAAACGGTTTGTCCCAATTATTACTGCGTTTTCAGCTGTTTTTCTTGGAATCGTTATGTTTATGGTTTGGCCTTTTGCTCAAGGTGGCCTGAACGCTCTTTCTCACTTTATGCTAGAAACAAATCGTACGCTTGCGGCTTTCGTTTTTGGAACCGTTGAACGTTCATTAATTCCATTTGGTTTGCACCATATTTTCTACTCACCATTTTGGTTTGAATTTGGTCAATATACAACTGTTGCAGGAGAAATTGTCCGCGGTGACCAACGTATTTTCTTTGCGCAATTGCAAGACGGAGTAGACTTTACGGCTGGTACATTTATGACGGGTAAATTCCCATTCATGATGTTTGGCCTTCCAGCTGCAGCTCTTGCGATATATCACACAGCACGTCCTGAGAAAAAGAAAGTTGTCGGCGGTATCATGGCTTCTGGTGCTTTAACTTCTTTCCTTACAGGAATTACAGAACCTCTTGAATTTACGTTCTTGTTCGTTGCTCCTGTGTTATTTGGTATTCACGCTATATTTGCAGGACTATCATTTATGACCATGCATTTACTTAACGTTAAAATCGGTATGACATTTTCCGGTGGCTTGATCGATTTCCTGCTTTTCGGTGTTATGCCTGGCAGAACGGAATGGTTCTGGGTTATCATCGTCGGTCTAGTATTCTCAGTCATTTATTACTTTGGTTTCCGTTTTGCTATCCAGAAATTCAACTTGATGACGCCTGGACGTGAAATTGATGAAGAAGACGATGAAGAGACAGAAGAAATTGGCGACTTGCCATATGAAATTCTTGCTGCTATGGGCGGACAAGAAAATATCACACACCTTGATGCTTGTATCACACGTTTACGTGTCAGTGTTGAAGACAAAGGCAATGTTGATAAAAAACGTTTGAAAAAACTAGGTGCTTCAGGTGTTATGGAAGTTGGCAATAACATTCAAGCTATTTTTGGACCTGTATCGGATAGCTTACGCGGTCAAATGCAGGACATCATCAATGGGAAATCACCTCGTCCAGCTGCAAAAACAGCAGCTCCAAGTAAAGACGCTGTTGTTTCAGCAACACCATTGGAATTTAACAGTCCAATGACAGGTGACCTTTTACCAATTTCAGAAGTTCCTGACCAAGTGTTTTCAGGTAAAATGGTTGGCGATGGTTTTGCCATCAAACCGACTGAAGGAAAAGTATACTCTCCCGTAAATGGTAAAGTCGTTACTGTATTCCCTACTAAACACGCAATTGGTATTGCAGCTGATAATGGCACGGAAATTCTGATCCATATCGGGATTGATACGGTACACTTGAAAGGTGAAGGCTTTACTTCACATATTGAACAAGGCGATTTGGTTGAACAAGGACAACTCTTAATGGAAATGGACTTGGATTATATCGCTGAACATGCAGCATCAATTATTACGCCTGTCGTCTTCACTAATCTTGAAGAAGGACAATCAATAAAACTTAAAAAATCTGGTGCTATTGCAGCGAAAGATACAGATGTTATGGAAATTATTAACGGAGAATCTGTCGTTTAATCCAGAAATATCTACTAAAAGCCCGGTTGTATTTGGATTCTTCAAATGCGATCGGCTTTTTTTATTTCATCTGACCCCTAAGTTTTATTGGAAATTGACGCTTTTAACTAGTCCAATGCTCTGCTAATCTTATCTGAAAAGAAAAGATAGGATGGTTACTAATTATGCAAAAAACAACTAGCTATTCACCAACAGCTAATTCTCGTACCTTTGATTTGATCTTAAGTTCGATGGCCATTGCGCTTGTCTTTGTGGCCACATTATTATTGAATATTCGTTTACCGATTGCTGCTAATGGTGGTCTTGTTCACCTCGGAACAGCTATGCTTTTCATCATCGCCATTCTTTTTGGTCCTAAAAAAGGATTGATTGCAGGTGCTATTGGGATGGGTTTGTTCGATTTAGTTTCTGGCTGGACTTTATGGGCACCGATTACAATTGTAGCTCGTGGCCTTCAAGGATACTTAGTCGGGAAAATTGCTTGGTCAGGCAATCGAACTGGTAACAGTACGTCTTTCAATATTTTAGCTGCTGCTGTTTCAATGCCACTTATGATTGCTATCTACTATGTAGGCGAAGCTATCATTTTCAGTAGCTGGATTATCCCGGCCGCTTCCATTCCAGGAAACATCGTCCAAAACGTAGTTGGATTGATTATAGCGATTCCTGTAGCTATTGCTTTAAAGAAAACACCTTATTTCAAATAGAATAGTTTGTTTCACAACAAAACCCCGTCCATCTTTTTCAGATGAACGGGGTTTTTAAAATGTGTTTTGTAACGACTTATTTTGTGATTGTATTCTTCTCGTCTAACTGCAATGCTTTTGCAGTTGATGCATGGATTTCTTGGAGAAGCTCAGGATTTTCAGACAATGACAAGCCGTAAGACGGAATCATTTCTTTGATTTTTGGTTCCCATTCGCCTACTTGTTCTGGGAAACATCTTCGGAAAATTTCAAGCATCGCATGAACTGCCGTAGATGCACCAGGTGAAGCTCCTAGTAATGCAGCAATAGAACCATCAGCAGCCGTTACAATTTCTGTACCAAACTGAAGCGTTCCTTTGCCTTTATCTGTATCTTTAATCACTTGTACCCGTTGTCCTGCAACAACTACTTCCCAATCTTCAAGTTTCGCAGTTGGGATAAATTCACGCAATTCTTCTACGCGTTTTTCATTCGAAAGCAAGACTTGTTGCACAAGATACTTCGTTAATGACATTTCTTTTGCCCCTGCAGCAAGCATCGTAAAGACGTTGTTCGGTTTTACAGAGCCGATCAAGTCCATATTCGATCCTGTTTTCAGGAATTTTGGAGAGAATCCAGCAAACGGTCCGAACAATAATGATTTCTTGTTGTCGATATAGCGTGTGTCCAAATGAGGTACAGACATTGGCGGAGCGCCAACTTTTGCTTTACCGTATACTTTTGCATGATGTTGTTCCACAATTTCAGGGTCGTTGCAGACTAAGAACAAACCACTAACCGGGAATCCACCAATTTGCTTCGATTCAGGAATGCCTGTTTTTTGTAACAATGGCAAGCTTCCGCCACCACCACCGATAAAGACGAAGTCCGCACTATGGTATTCGATTTTGTTGTTTTCAAGGTCCTGCACTTTTACTTCCCATGTGCTGTCGCTGTTACGTTTAATGTCTTTGACTGCATGGTTGTAATTCAGTTCGACTTGTTGTTCGCCCAAGTACTCAAATAACATTTCGGTTAACGCCCCAAAGTTGACGTCAGTCCCTGTATCGATTTTCGTTGCTGCGATAGCTTCAGTTGAAGTACGGCCCTCCATAATAAGAGGCATCCATTCTTTTAACTTTTCGGTTTCCGTTGAGAATTCCATCCCTTTAAACAATGGACTTTTCGTCAAAGCGTCAAAACGATTTTTTAAAAAGCGGACATTGTCTTCGCCTTGAACCATGCTCATGTGAGGAATCGACATGATAAAGTCTTTTGGGTTTTCAATGCGTTTATTGTTTACAAGAAACGACCAAAATTGTCTAGAAAGTTGGAATTGTTCGTTGATGCTGCTCGCTTTTTTAATATCGATCGAGCCATCCTCTTGTTCTGGTGTATAGTTCAGTTCGCAAAGTGCTGCGTGGCCTGTACCTGCATTATTCCATTCATTAGAACTTTCAGCGCCTGCTTTTTCAAGTTTCTCAAACACTTTAATATTCCACTCAGGGGCTAGCTCTTTAAGCATTGCTCCCAAAGTTGCACTCATAACTCCGGCGCCTATTAAGATGATATTTTTGTTATTCTGTTGGTTGTCCATTAAAACCTTCCTTATCCCGTATATTTGCAAATAGGTGCAGCTTGCTCCTGATCAAATAATACAAAAAGCCAGGTTCAACCATAAAACACACCTTTTCTGCCTCAATTATATAATTATATCATATTTCCTGATTGTACCTATCTGCTTTTGCCTGTCCATTATACCTCACTTCATGCGTCTGCAAAAGCAAGAGCTTCTTTTCTATTGTTAACCTATAAAAAAAGGCAGACACGCTTTTTTAACGTGTCTGCCCTTTCAGTTTTACTTATCCTTTAATCCTACCTATATTAAGCTTTCAATGCATGATAGCGTCTTACTACTTCTTTTGTAATGTCACTGTCTTCAGGCAAACCACTAATGGTAGTTAAAACAGTCGCAGGTCCCTTGTCTTGAATTATTTTCTGAATTTCCATCGCTTCTTCGTCTTCTGGATAATCAAACAATAACGCAGCCGCAATCGCGTTTGCTAAGTGAGTATACGCCAACCCTGCTTTTTGTGCTTGTGTAGCAGGGCGAACCAATCGATCTTCAGGTCCTAACTTCCGAATAGGTGCACGCCCTACTCGTGTAACTCCGTCATTTAAGTAAGTATTCTTAAAGCGTTCAATGTTTTTATCGATATAAGCCAAATGCTGTTGTTCATCAAGTCCATATTCTTTTACTAAATACGCCCCAGTCTCTTTAAGTGTCTCTCTGACTTGAGTAACAATCTCTTCATCAGCCAATGTTTCGTCGATTGTTTCTTTTCCTGCTAAATACCCCAAATAGGCAATAACAGCATGACCCGTATTCACTGTGAACAACTTCCGTTCAATAAAAGGAGCGAGATCTTCGACCAATGTCATGCCGGTTACAGGAGGAATAGTTTCTGTCGTTTCCACTACCCATTCGAAATACGGTTCTACTAACACATCTAAAGAACTTTGGTCTTGGATAGGTACAATGCGGTCAACAGCCGAGTTAAAGAAATATACTTTCCCTTCTAGTTTCGCTTTTATATCGTCATCTAAACTGTCTAGAATGTGTTGCTTTAAAATATCGGTCGCGCCAATTTGGTTTTCACAAGCGATGATATACAGTTTTTCATCTGTCACCGAAACACGTTCTGTTAATCCACGCGCAATTAATGGAGCGATTCTCGGCAAGATATTTGGACCAATCGCTGTTGTTAAATAAGTCGCATGTTGAATCACTCCAATAACGTCTTCAGCGTGTGTCATATTATTAATCCCCGAAACGTTTTCAATTGTGATTTGTTCTTCCTGTGATTGAGCTAATTTTACGTGATAGCTTTTTTCTTCATTTAATTTATTGATTACTTGCTCTGCCACGTCCACAAACGTCACGTGATAGCCTGATTCGGAAAATAAAGCCCCGATAAATCCTCTACCAATATTTCCTGCTCCAAAATGAACGGCTTGTTTCACTGTCATCATTCCTTTATCAAATTATTTTGTAGATACTCTAAAAAAATCTCTTCTAACTTCTGCCGAATGGCCTTTTCGTTGGAAGAAGTAAAAATCATCATTGCTTGATTATTTTCAATCAAGCTCGTGCTAATTAAGCTCAAGATTTCTTGTTGTCGGTCAGTCAATACAGTTGGCGCTAGCATCAACAACAAATGTTTCATTTGCATGTCTTTGCCATCCATTCCTTTAACGATAAGCGGGTTATCTAGATGGATGATTTGAAACAACAGCTCTTGGACCGATTCATCACGGCAATGGTAAAGTGCCATAGTCGTTTCCGGAATCCCAAGACCGCCTTTGTTCTCTCGTTCTTTTAGTTCACTCATGGCGGAAGCTACGTTTGTTACTACCCCGTCTTTTTTCGCCATTTCTAAAACTTCCTGTAAAATCTCCCAATGATCCGCAGCAAATTGTTGACGAACTACTTTAAAATTGCTCAAAATCACATCCATACTATGCTGTACTTGTTTTATTTCTTGCAGCATTTGTTGGATATTTGGTCGGTTTTTTGTTGTCTGTGTGTCGCTCGTCTTTTCGCGATTTAAATAATGCGTTTTACCAGTAATTTTCTTTACATTATTCTGCAAGTAACTTTCAATGTACCCGATATCTCGCTCGTTCAATAAAGGGCTCACTCGAATATAATCTACTTCTGTAACAGGCAATCGAATGGTTGAAATGACCAAATCGTAATCTTTGAAGTCAGCTGCTTGAAAATCTTTTATTGAAAGAATTTTTACTGAATTGATTTCAGGAAGTTCTTTTTGAATACGACTTGCCAGCATTTTTGAAGTACCTATTCCCGACGGACAAATAATAACTGCATCAATTTGAATTTTTTCTTCTCCCATTAATAAAGCTGAACCAAAATGAAGAACAACAAAAGCCGTCTCGTCAGCAGAGAAGTTTAAACTTTCGAACTCATTCTCCATCCCTTGTTTAACAGCCATAAACAGGACCGGATATTTACGTTTAATCTCATCCGTTAACGGATTGAAGGATTCGAGATTTTGATTTAAACGGAAAATTAATGGTTCCATATGTGCCAATAGCCCTTGATATAGTGAGAAGTCATCGATAAGATCGACACCCAACTGTGACGATACGTTACGGATCAAGTTTTTGACTTTTCGTCCTAACAAGACACTATCGTAGTAAGAACTGTTAGCCGCTTGGACTTTAGATCCCTTTAATATAACCGATAAAAAATGTGTGTCAGCTATTGATAACTGAACAGAAAGTTGCTCACTCAATTCTTTGCACACATTCTCTATCAACTGATACTCGCTAGTAGAGCTCTTCTCTACCAATTCTAGCGTTTCCAGTAAGAACCCTTTTTCTGCTCGCTGAAGCGTCATGCAACTATAAACAACTAATCCTACATAATCACTATCTGCTAACTTTATTTGTTCCTGATTGATTTTTTGTTTTACTAAACGATCCACTACTGTCAAATACTGCGGGAAAAAGTATCCAAGAATATTTTCTTTCTGACTTCTTCCTTGTTGAAGAAAATATAAACTCTCAATTATTTCTTCATAAAAATACGCCAACATAAAACTGCCTAGTGCATGTCGCTTATTGGCTTCTCTACCATCAACCTCTATACCGACACCTTTTGTTCTCGATAACTGAACCGAAAACTTCTGTAGCCAGTCAGATAAATCATCTAAATGAGCAGATAATGTAGCATTACTGATTCCTAACTGACCTGCGAGCACTTGCTTTTTAAAAAACGGACCTTCGTGCAATAAAATAATTAGCAGCTTTAACTTTCGCTCTTCAGGAGTCTCATCTGCCGGACTAACTGTTATCAAATTCTGTATAAGTCGATAAATTTGATCATTAGGTCCCGTAATTAAAAGCCCCTCATCTACTGTCCGTTCAATGGTTAAATCAAATTCTTGCAAGGTTTTTTCGATTGATTTTAAATCTCGTTGAATTGTCCGAGCACTGACATCTAAATACGAAGATAAGGAATGAACCGTATGTTTTCCAGAGGTTCTAACAATCAATTCAATAATAGATTTTTCTCTAAACGTGATAAACATAGTTGCCCCTCATTTCGTTTTTAACTGCCTATTTCGTACTTGAAAATGTAGATAGAACAAAAAGGCAGGAAATCCCACCTTTCTATTAGTGTTATTTAATTGCCGTTAATGATGTCGATTATTTCTTTCGCAGATTTCGCTTCAACTAATCGATCGACGTTGGTTTGATCGGCACAAATCACTGCGATTCCCGAAAGAATTTCTAAATGTGTTCCATCTTTTCCGGCAATCCCGAAAATCATTTTTGCACTCTGTCCATCAAAGTCTACTCCATTTGGCACTTGAATAACAGTAAAGCCTGACTTGATGACAGATTTTTTCGCATCTTCTGTGCCATGAGGAATTGCGACATTATTGCCCATATACGTGGTCGTGATCTCTTCCCGCTTTAACATTTCGTCTACATAAGACTCTTCAACATAACCGGCTTTAACTAATGCCTGACCTGCAAAACGAATAACTTCTTCTTTTGTACGGAAGCGTTGTCCAATAAAAACATTCTCTTCTCGTAACAGCTGATCTTCCTCAACACTTGAAGCCGATGGGACATGTTCTTCAACAGCAGCAGGCACTTCTGTTTCTCCATTTTGCAAGCGATCGATAAGCAGATCGTATTCAGGGCTCGATAAGAAATTATCCACTGAAATATGATAAGCATCCGGTACTTTGTTTTCAGCACGCGGTGTTAACTTTTCTTGCGTAATAACGATTTGAGCGTCTGAAGGAATTGTACTGATTGCCGTATTGGATACCGATACATTCAGCCCTGCTTCTTTTACTTTTTTGCGTAATAGAGAAGCTCCCATCGCACTTGAACCCATACCCGCATCACAAGCAAAGACGATTTTTTGTGCATTTAGCGGGAAAGCACCATTTTCAACTGAGTTAGATGACGTTATTTCCCGGGAAATAGAACTTTTTTTACCCTTCATTTGTTCCATTTTTTTTGTTGCTTCTTCCATATCATCATCTGTTTGTTTACTCGATTTCAAAATGATTGCTGAAATGACGAAAGAAACAGCTGTTGCAACAAAGATTGCTGTAAAGTTGGCTAAGTATGCCATTCCTTCAGGCGGTGTAACGGCGGTAATCGCTATAATACTCCCCGGTGATGCTGGAGCAACCAATCCGCCACCCATTAATACAAGTGTAAATACGCCACTCATACCACCAGCTACAACAGCTAACAGTAGCATTGGTTTCATTAATACGTAAGGGAAATAAATTTCATGAATCCCACCAAGGAAATGGATGATCGCCGCACCTGGTGCAGATTGCTTGGCAATTCCTTTTCCAAAAAACATAAACCCAAGTAACACACCAAGACCAGGTCCTGGATTAGCTTCTAGTAGAAACAGAATTGATTTACCTGTTTGTTGAACTTGCTCTAATCCAATAGGTGTTAACACACCGTGGTTAATCGCATTATTCAAGAACAGAATTTTTGCCGGTTCGATTAAAATACTCGTTAGCGGTAGTAATCCCGCTTCTAACAACCAGTCTACGCCCGTAACAAGAACATCTGTAAACGCACTTACAGCTGGTCCAATTCCTTTAAATGCAAGAAGCGCTAATCCCCCACCTAAAATACCTGCTGAGAAATTATTCACTAGCATTTCAAAACCTGTACGTATTTTTCCTTCTATCAATTGGTCAAACTTTTTAATAACATATGCGCCAAGTGGTCCCATGATCATGGCACCTAAGAACATTGGTGTATCAGGAGCTCCGATAATAACCCCCATTGTCGCAATCGTACCAACTACAGCGCCTCGTTGCTCATAAATCAACCGGCCACCTGTATATCCAATAAGAAGTGGCAACATGTAGATAACCATTGGGCCTACTAATTTGCTGAATTCCTCATTCGGAAAAAAACCTGTTGGAATAAATAGGGCTGTAATTAACCCCCATGCAATAAATGCACCAATGTTAGGTAAAACCATAGAACTTAAAAAGTTACCGAATTTTTGTACCCGCACCTTCATGTGATCCTCTCCTTTTAAAAATAGTTTGTCATGATGTACTTCTATCATAGACCGCTAATGGAAGCGCATTCAACAACTAGGAAAGTCAACTTTGTCGGGCTTGTCACGACATGGTTGTTGTTTTTAAAGACCAAGAAAAAAACTGTTGAGTATCAACAGTTTTTTTCTTGGTCTTTACTTAATTTTTCTTACTTACTTTTATCAATTTAATTGAAAGATTTTTATGCTCTTTAAACAGATCACTACTAGCATCGTAATGAATTGCTATATTCATTGCTTGGATTGCCTCATTATGCTTTTCTAAAGCTCGTAAACTATTCGCTTTATGAAATAGATAGTCGGTCCGATTCGACGAATTCTCTAATAGCTGATCCATTACTACTATTGCCTCAAGGTGCCTACCAATCTCTCTTAAATAATTAGATTTGTGATATTGAAAAAATGAGGTTTCCGGATTTTCTTTGGTTGCTTTATCAAACGTCTGTAATGCTTCCTCTGCTTTCCCCATTAACCGATAGCAATTTGCTATATAGAAATAAAACTGCTTATCGTCTCTTATGCCCTTACTGTAAGCAGCGATTGCACGATTAAACTCTTTTATTTCCTGGAGTATTAACCCTTTCCAAAAAGAAAGCTTATTAAGGTTTTCGCCAGCAGATAAAGCATTTTCAATGACATTCAATGCCTCATCATAGGCTTCTTTTTTATATAGAAAAAACAATTTGTTTTCTAATGGTGTATCATCTGATGCACCATTTTTAAAAAGCTCGATTATTCTGGTTTGATCTCTCATTTGAGCGTGGTCATGAGAACTTAAACCTTGTCGATCTTTAATTTGAAAATCGGCACCTGCTTCTAGTAGCAATCGAATGACGAGTGCATACAAATGACCCCCGTCACCTAAAACAACCGCTTCATGGAGGGCGGTCCAGCCGAGTTTGTTTATATGATTTACTGGAACCCCCGCCTCCAAACAGTATTGAACTGTTTTGACATAGCCTTTTTCGCTAGATGGCAGCAATGCTGTTCCTCCAAAGCGATTCACGCTATTGACATCTGCACTATATCGCGTCATCAACTTTAGTGAAGCCGAAAAACCGTTGGCTCCTGCTGCAATGAACGGACTTAATCCTGTAGAGTCTTTATGATTCGGATTACTTCCTTCTTTTAACAGAAATTCAGTTATTGCAAAGTGATTAGACAAAACAGACTGCATCAATGCAGTTTGACCAAATTCATCTTTGTATTGAATACTGACCTTTTTATCTAGCAACATTCTGACTTGTTCTAAATCTCCCGAGGCACTTGCTGACAAGAGGCTTTTATCGTTAAAATCTATCGTCATCTATTTGTCCCACTTTTCTCTCAAAGTTCTCCATATACTAACTTCCCACGGAATACGACCGCTTTTCTTTCTGGCGTACGAGCCACCGCTTCAGCAGAGCATGAGGCTTCTACAAAAACAAAGTCTGCTTCGTCGCCAACAGTTGGCCACACCACATCTCCTGTATCGGATAAAGGAGTAATTCCATTTGTTATAAACTTCAATGAATTGGCCAAGCCGCGTTCGTCACTTTTCCGATAAACTTCACTGTACAGTGAGGCTTTTTCTAGCAAATCTCCTGAGCCATATGGCGACCAAGAATCATAAAATCCGTCACATCCAAAATGAACATTAACACCTTGTTGATCCAGTAGTGCTACAGGTGGCATTGTTTTTGTAATTGGCACAGTAGACATAATAGCCATTCCGACTTCTGCTAATTCTTTTGCTATTTTCTCTTGCTGAGCAATTGGTGATTCACCCAAGTTAAAAGCATGACTGACCGCGACACGATTTTGCCATTGTGCTTGTTTTGTTAATTCAATTAGCTTTTCGGTCGTATAATAACCGACTTGTCCACTGTCATGTAGATGAATATCGATATCGGCATCGAATTCAGTCGCTATATTCATCATCATATCGAGTGACTTTTCAATGTTTCTATCGATACCAGCTGGGTCTAATCCACCAACCATTGTCGCACCTGAACGCATCGCTTTTTTCATTAATCCAGGAACATCTCCATTTAATAGCCCGTGTTGGGGGAACGCTACAATCTCGTAACTGAGCTTATCGGAATGAGCTTCTAATACCGAGCGTATGCCTTCTAGATTTTTAAGGCCAATATATGGATCAATATTTACGTGAGTTCGAATATGGGTCGCACCTTTTGACTGGAGTAATTGAATCATTGCAGTGGCACGCTGTTCCACTGTTTCAGAAAGCTCTTCTAGTTCAATTGATTCTAAGTTCAACCGCTGTTTTAAATTTGAAACAGGCTGGCAAGCTTTCCAGTCGAGCGAAAGATAAGTTTTATCTAAATGATTGTGCATTTCTTTAAAAGAAGGCAGGCCGAGTAGCCCTTTAGCATCCATCGTTTTTATGCCAGTTTCAATTGGTTCAGTCGCAAGTTTTTTTTCTGTGATTTTACCACCTTCAATCTTTAAGTGATAAAGGGCAGTGTGTGTTTCCAGTGAGTTGTTGGAGCTTGTACTAAGACCCTCTTCTAAAAGTACATTTTTTATCCATACTGCTGTACCCATCAAATTTCCTCCTTCTACCTGTTCACTGCATTTGCGGCAGTTTATTTTTGATTTCTTGCCCTTTAAAAAAGACAGCTTTTATATCAGCTCTTCTAGCAATTGCCTCTGCTGTACAGCTTGCATTAACTAGAATCATTGATGCAGTATCACCAATTTGCGGCCATACTCTTTCTCCTTGTTCATTAAGAGGCGTTATTCCACCTGTAGCGTATTTCAAAAGACGATTTAACGAATATTCATCGCTATATTTAAATCGTTCTGCAAGGACTCCTAATTTCCGAATCGTATTTCCAGTGCCGAATGGCGACCAGTGATCCGTAATACTGTCATGGCCAAGCGAAACCTTGATGCCCGCCTGATCAATTTTTGCAACTGGAATTGTTGGACGATTAATTGGAATTGTTGTCGTTATATCAATCTGACTTTCGCGTAATGCTGCAAGCGTTGATGTAAGAACGTCCTCTTCTAAGTCACCCAGAGCTATGCCGTGACTGATTGTTACACGACCTTGCATATTTGCTTGGTTTGTATAGTCAGCAAGTCGACTAAATGTAAAAGCCCCGAGTGTATCTGGGTCGTGAAGGTGCAAGTCGATGCCTTTATTGTGTTCGGCAGCTATATCAAAGACAGTTGATAAGGAACGTTCGATATGGCGATCTACGGTTGCTGGATCTACGCCGCCAACTAAAGTTGCACCGCTCTTCATCGCTTCTCTCATTAATTTTACTGAATCGCTTCTAAGCAAACCATGTTGTGGAAATGCAACGATATCGTAAGTGATTGTGTGTTTGTAGTTTTCAAGCGCTTGTACGGTTGCTTCAAGATTTTTCAATCCAATAATTGGATCGACGTTGCAATGGGTGCGTATATGCGTATGACCATTGCAAATTAACAACTTGATCATGTTTTCTGCTCGTTCTTGTGCAGTTGGTAGTAGTTTTGGTAATAGCTCTTTTTCTTCTTCTAATCGAGTGAAAATACCATTTGTTATAGGTGTACACGCTTTCCAAGGTCCGCTATAAAAAGTTTTATCGATATGAATATGCATTTCACGTAAGGAAGGCAGAAGAAGTTGATGTTCAGCATCGTATTTTTCTAAATAATTGTTTGGCAATTCGGTAGAAATAGACTTAATCTTACCCTTTTCAATTTCCAAATGGACAATTTCTGTTTCGGTTCCGGTAACGCGATTACCATCTCTTTTAAAACCTTTTTCCAATCGTACGTTCATTAACCAGTAATTTTTCATGTTTGTACCTCCATTGAAAAACAGAAAGAGCACTAAAGGCAGTGCTTTTTCTGTTTATTTTTTTAATATTATTCAGCTATTTTCACTTTATCGATCATTAAATAGTTTGCAGCATTTAACCAGTAGCCACTAACACTCTCGTTGTGCACTGCCATATGCTCGTAATTACGAATGGGTACGTATACGGCATCGTCAAGCTCTATTTGTGCTAGTTCTTCATAAATTTCTAATCGCTTGTTCTCGTCTGTTTCTTCACGTGCTGTTTCAATCAATTTGTCTACTTCTGGATTGCTGTAGTAAAAAGAGTTACCAGCAGGTCCTTGTGACGCCGTATGGAACAGGTTGTATTGATTGTAGTCGCCATCACCCGTCGCATTACCCCAACCGCTAATATACATTTGCTGCTCTCCAGCATTTGTCATTTCAATAAACGTACCGTATTCGACTACCTGAATTTCTACTTCAATGCCAATTCCTTTTAATTGAGACTGAATGACTTCTGCCATATTGATACGTTCTTTTCTATCGCTTGTCAGTAATGAAATTTTTAAGTCCTCTGCTCCAGCTTCTTTCAGTAATTTTTTCGCTTCGTTTAAATCGTATTCCGCAGGTTTGGTATTTTCACTATGGCCAAAAACTTTCGGGCTCATCGCCGAGTTTGCCAAAGTCCCTACATTGTTATATACACCTGAGATAATCGATTCGCGTTCGATAGCATGACTGATTGCTTTACGGACACGTATATCGTTCAACGGCGCTTTCTCGGTATTAAACCCGAGGAACTCTACTGCAAGACCTTCTGTACGTGTAAGACCCATCGTGCTAGAAGCTTCAATTCGTTCGATTTCAGTGACCGGAACTTGGTCATTAATATGTGCTTCTCCTGTTTCAATCATCGCTAGTCTTGTTGCATCTTCTGGTACAACTTTGAAAACGACCCGGTCAACATTTGCTTTTTCACCCCAGTATTCTTCATTTCTAGTTAGTGAAATTTCTTGACCACTCTTCCACTCTTCAAAGACAAATGGTCCAGTTCCAACTGGCTTATCTCTCAAGGATTCTGGATCTTCCGCTAATGCTTTCGGGCTTAGGATACTGCCTTCTTGGCTAGCTAAGATAGATAGTAGTGGTGCATATGGGTACTCCAAAAGCAATTGCACCGTCGTTGGATCTATTATTTTCACTTCTTTAATCATTGAAAATTTCTCGCGTTGTGGCGAACCTGTTTCTGGGTCTAGCAGACGGTCGAATGTAGCTTTAACCGCTTCTGCGTCAAAAGTAGCTCCGTCATGGAACTTGATTCCTTCATTCAATTTGAATTCCCATGTTGTATCATCAATCACTGTCCATTCTTTAGCAAGTGATGGCTGAAGTACGAAATCTTCATCTGGCTTTACTAAATTTTCATATACTTTCTGGTAGTTAATATTCGCAGATGGAATATCCGTGATGAAATGCGGATCTAAGTTAGTAGCATCTGAAAGTCGAACGATATTCAAAGTGCCTCCTGATGAGTTCCCACCGGCTGATACTTCTTTCTCCGTTGATTGTGCAGAATTGGTAGAACATGCTGCAAGTAGTAATAGAACAACTAGTAGCATAGAGCCTAATACAACGTGCTTAAAATTGTTTCTCTTCATAAAGTCTCCCTCTTTCTCCTTGTAATTTTGTTGCCTTTAACGATGAGCAGTACCCGTTTATCTCAAGCTCATTCTTAATGATAAGAGAATAGTTAGAAGATTTTTTACATTTTATCTACAAATAATTTAACTATTTCGACTACTATTGGTAATTCCATTTACTTTCAGTGAGATTCTGATAATTTGAAATAAATCGCCCTGCTGCTTCATGTTGATAAGCAGAAGCTTTTCAGTTAAAAATAATCAGTTTTGGAGGGATAGTATGAAAATTGAAATGGACAAAGAAAAACCATTACTTGTTACACAAACAATCGATCACCCGAGGCAATCCGTATTTGGCAACTTCTTGTCTGTCTTTATGGAGAACAAAGCTGCAGTTGTAGGAGGCCTCATTATTCTCTTCTATATCTTCATTGCAGTTTTCGCACCTGTTTTAGCTCCTTATCATCCACACGATATCAATTTGGACAATAAACTGATTCCTCCATCAATGGAACATTGGATGGGTACAGATGATAAAGGAAGAGATATCCTTAGCCGTATTCTTTATGGATCTAGGTTGTCGATGGGGGTAGGTTTTGCGGCTGTTATCTTTGGTGGATTTTTTGGTATCACTCTAGGATTAATCGCCGGATATTACGGCAAATGGTTGGACACTATTATTATGCGTTGCATGGACGTGCTCTTAGCTTTCCCAGGAATTCTACTAGCACTTGCAATCGTCAGTGCATTAGGACCAAGCCTAATCAACGTAACAATTGCAGTTGGAGCCTTTTCAGTTCCTCTGTTTGCACGAATAGTAAGAGGTTCTACATTAGAAGTAAAACAACTGGAATACATTGACGCGATTCGTTCACTTGGTGCAAGAGACGGTACGATTATTTTCAAACATATTCTTCCTAACATCTTGTCACCCATTATTGTTCAAGGAACATTACGAGTAGCAACAGCGATTCTGTCAGCTGCAGGTTTATCTTTCTTAGGATTAGGTGCTCAGCCACCCTCTTCAGAATGGGGAACGATGCTCAGTAGCGGACGAGATTTTCTTTTCACCGCTCCATATATCGCTATCTTCCCAGGTCTTGCTATCGCATTTCTCGTTCTTGGCTTTAACATCTTCGGTGATGGTTTACGTGATGCATTTGATCCACGTATGAAAAAATAATAATACTCATATAGAGGAGGTTCTTTCCATGCTCATGTTCATTTTAAGACGTCTATTCCAAACAATTCCCGTCATCTTCGGAGTGACGATCGTAGTATTCATCATCATGCAGCTTGTTCCCGGTGACCCAGCAGTCCTGTTAGCTGGTGAAGGTGCCACACAAGAAACAATTGAAGCGCTTCGAACACAACTTGGTCTTAACCAACCCTTGTACGCCCAGTACATTGACTATGTCACCAATATATTCCGCGGTGACCTTGGAACTTCTTTAAAGAACAATCAACCAGTACTTGATGAAATTATGTTACGACTGCCGATTACACTGGAATTGGCCATCTTTAGTACAATCATCACGATTGTTCTTGGAATGGCTGCTGGCATCATTTCAGCGGTAAAACCTTACTCCATTATCGATACGGTTGTAATGGTTATCGCCCTTCTAGGAATTTCTTTACCGAGCTTTTGGTTCGGTTTGATGCTGATGTACGGATTCTCCGTAAAGCTTCAAATATTCCCGGTAGCCGGTTGGGATAGTCTAGCGCACATTGTCTTACCTGCTTTCACACTCGGTGCAGGTGGTGCAGCTATCGTTGCGCGAATGACTCGTTCAAGTATGCTTGAGGTTATTCGTCAAGATTATATTCGGACTGCTCGAGCAAAAGGCGTGAAAGAACGCGTCATTGTTTACAAACACGCCTTACGAAATGCCTTGATCCCCGTTATTACAGTTATCGGTCTTCAGTTCGGAGCGTTACTGGGTGGGACAGTACTCGTTGAATCTATTTTTGCTATCAATGGACTTGGACGAATGATTGTCGATTCAATCAGAATGCGTGACTTACCAATGGTTCAAGGTGGCGTACTGGTCGCTTCCTTAGTCTTCGTAGCCGTCAATTTACTAGTAGATGTTTTGTATAGATTCTTTAATAAACGGATTGAACTAAACTAAAAGGCGGTGCATTAGAATGGAACCACGTGAAACTATTTTAGAAGTTAAAAATTTAAAAACTTATTTCCATACAAAGCGCGGCGTTAGTAAAGCCGTAGATGGTATCGACTTTTCTCTTAAAAAGGGAGAAACTTTGGGGATTGTAGGTGAGTCTGGTTGCGGTAAAAGTATTACGTCACTATCGATTCTTCGATTAATCCCAACTCCCCCAGGAAAAATTGAAGGCGGCGAAGTTTTGTTCAAAGGAAGAGATTTAGTAACTCTTTCAGACAATGAAATGCGCAAAATTCGTGGCAATGAAATTTCGATGATTTTTCAAGAACCTATGACTTCTCTAAATCCTGTAATTCCTGTCGGCGAACAAATTGCAGAGGCTATTCGCCTTCACCAGAAAATGAATAAAAAAGAAGCACGTGCGAAAGCTATCGATATGTTGAAGTTAGTCGGGATTCCTTCTCCTGAAAAACGTGCGAAACAAGAGCCTTTTCAATTGAGCGGTGGAATGCGGCAGCGTGTCATGATCGCTATGGCACTTTCTTGTAATCCCGAAGTGCTGATTGCAGATGAACCAACAACGGCTCTAGATGTAACAATTCAAGCTCAAATTTTGGAACTGATTAAAGATTTACAAACAAAACTAGGCATGGGCGTCATCATGATTACTCACGACCTGGGTGTAGTCGCAGAGACATGTAATAAAGTCGCAGTCATGTACGCAGGGAATATCGTAGAATATGCACCTACGCAAAATCTTTTTGATGAACCTAAGCACCCTTATACACGGGGGCTTTTAGCATCTCTACCAAAAATTGATGAAGACAAAGAAGAACTTTACACAATTGAAGGCAGCGTGCCAAGTTCTTACAGCATGCCTGAAGGATGTCGCTTCGCATCCCGTTGCCCGTTCGCAGAAGCCATGTGCCATCAGAAACAACCTGAACTTCTTGAACACCAAGATGGTTCGAAAGTTCGCTGCTGGATGTACTCAAACGAATGGACAGGTGAAAAACTACAAGAGGAGGTATTCAGCTAATGCAAATAATCGAAGAGAAAAAAGTCTTATTGGAAGTTTCTAATTTAAAACAATACTTCTCTGTAAAGAAAGATTCTATTTTTCAGCCAAAAGCATATGTTAAAGC
The DNA here is from genome assembly GCF_001687585.2 of Planococcus halocryophilus. Lineage (GTDB taxonomy): Bacteria > Bacillota > Bacilli > Bacillales_A > Planococcaceae > Planococcus > Planococcus halocryophilus. The sequence continues at coordinate 3,354,619 of NZ_CP016537.2, forward strand.
AGTTGATGATATTTCTTTTGTCGTAAACGAAGGGGAAACGCTGAGCATTGTAGGGGAATCCGGTTGCGGAAAATCGACAACGGGTCGTGCGATTTTAAGACTTGATGAGCCAACAGATGGTAAGGTTTTATATGCAGGAAAAAATATTGTGGATTTGACCAAACAGGAAATGCGCGAACTGCGGGGTGACTTGCAAGTAATTTTCCAAGATCCGTTTGCTTCGCTAAATCCAAGGCAAACAGTTAAACAAATTCTTCGAGAAGCCATGACTATTCAAAAATCTGTCGAAAAACAATTACAACATGATAGAATGATTGAATTATTAAACTTGGTTGGTCTCCCAGGCGAAGCATTGAACCGTTACCCCCACGAATTTAGTGGGGGTCAGCGCCAACGAATCGGAATTGCACGCGCTCTTGCAGTCGACCCGAAACTAATCATTTGCGATGAAGCTGTATCAGCACTCGATGTCTCTATTCAAGCTCAAATTTTAAACTTGTTGAAAAAATTACAGAAGCAATTTAAGCTGACCTACCTCTTCATCTCACATGATTTAAGTGTCGTACGATATATTTCTGATCGTGTGATGGTCATGTACTTAGGAAAAATCGTAGAAATCTCAGACAAAAAAGATTTATTTGAGGTTCCTCTACACCCATATACGAAAGCTTTGTTGTCTTCAATTCCTGTACCAAATCCAGCCGTCAAGAATGAACGAATCTTGTTAAAAGGTGATGTTCCGTCTCCAATTAACCCGCCAAGTGGTTGTCGTTTTCATACACGTTGCCCTTTTGCTACAGATCGGTGCAAATCTGAAGAGCCTGCTTTAAGAGAATTGCGTTCTAACCATTTTGTTAGCTGCCATTATGCTGAGGAACTATTAGGATAAAGAAGTTCTTTATTAGTATTAACGAAATAATGTGATATAACTATTGAGCATTTCTGAATATTGGAGTAGGTTTAGGTAACAGCCCTCCAAAAACAGAGTGCTCTACTTTCATTCGCCCCCTCTCATTCCTAATACTCAGTAAAGCAAGGAGCAGTGCATGCGATGCTGACGATAGAAGCTTTTTCCCTTTATATTTTAATATGTGTACTTGCCCCACTTATAGGTGCCTTCACATTATTATTTTTGTTTGTTTTTGAAAAACGGATTGATTTGATTGAAAAAGAAAAGAATGAAATTGCTTTAGAGAACGAATTACAAAAAGCTCTCTACAATCAACTAAATCAAGAAATACAACCTCATTTCTTTTTTAATACCATGAATTCGATTTTAAGTCTGGCTCGACTTGAACGAAAAGAAGAACTGATTTATTCAATCGAGACATTCTCAAAGCTTTTAAAGCATAAATATAAAACAAACACTACATTCATTACGGTTGAGGACGAATTATCGTACGTCATTTCTTATTTAGATATCCAAAAAATTCGCTTTCGAGAACGGCTCGATTATCAAATCGATGTTGAGCCAGCTGTCCAAAAAGCCATCACGCTGCCTTTTTTAATTCAAACACTCGTTGAAAATGCCTTTAAGCATTCTTTCGAGAAAAAAGCCGGAAAAGCTGAACTTCAAATAGTCATCTCAAAGCAAGACTCTATGCTGTGCATCCTTGTTGCTAACAGTCTACCAAACGAAGAACAGCAACGTTCATCTGACGATGGGACCGGCCTTTCTAATATTTCTAAAAGGTTGAATTTATTGTTTCCAGATGATGAAAAATTCCTTGGCATAACGCATTCAAATGACTGGACGACCGTAAAAGTACTATTTCCACTTGTTTATCAAATAGATTTAAAGGAGTGAAGCTACTGATGAACATCCTGCTTGTCGATGACGAACCACTTGAATTGGAACAAATGGAGTATTTGATCAACAAGAATTTTCCGATGTGGGACATATACAAAGCTCAAGATGCTTCTCAAGCAATGAAAATAGTAAGCCACTCCGATATATTTTTAGCATTTTTGGATATCCAATTACCAGGTAAAACCGGACTTGAACTGGCCAAAGAATTGAAAGCCGTTTCCGATGCGGATATTGTCATGGTAACGGCTTATCAAAGCTTTGAATATGCTCATACAGCACTGCGGTTAGGGGTTGTCGATTACATTACAAAGCCAGTAATCGAAGAAGATTTAGTAAAAGTATTAAATAATTACTCACAACTCACCCATTACTCACACCAAATTCAACAATCGATTAAACTAATTCATCAAAATTATGAAGAAAAAATTACATTGCATTTTTTAGCAACAAAAATTCATATCAACCCCGCTTACTTAAGCCGAAAATTCCAAGAAGAAGTTGGCGTTGGATTTTCTGAATACGTAAATAATTACCGCTTAATGATGGCTAAAAAGATGTTAATCGATCGACCAGAAGCCAGCATCGGAGAAGTTTCCGAAAAATGTGGATTTAATAGCCAGCATTACTTCAGCCAGATGTTTCGAAAAGAGACTGGATTATCACCTAGAGACTTTCGACTAAAGGAGACCGGGCATTGAAGAAAAAAAGTTTTGATTTTTATATTCAAGGAGCTGTTCAGCTGGGAATTGCCTTTGGAGTTGTTAGCATACTGGCTAGATGGATTACGGGAAATACCATTCTCTCCTCTCCTCAAACACTCATTCGATAAGGTTTAATAGGAGGGATTGGCTATGCATTTATGGGTGGCCTTGCTTTGGTTCTTTTTGGCTTTGTTGCTCGGAAAATCAGCTATACTTTCACAGGCCAGATGACCATTGGCGATGTGCTAAAGCAAAAGCTGAATCCGTTCGGATACTGGTATATGATGATTCTGCTTTTTGCGATGGGAATCTATGCCCTGTTTATTCAAACCATGGGTGCCGGATTGCTGCTATATATCCTCTTTCCTTTTCCACTTTTCATCGGAATGATGGTTTTTTTGTTTCTATTGTTTTTGATCGGTGGAATTGGTGGTCTTTACCGAATCCATCAATTGGCTGGAATAAGTGTCATCTTAATTTTTGGAACGATTATTCTCATTCCTGTCTATTCGTATATGCACGAAGGGGTTACGACAATCTTTGAAGGCATTCGTCTTTATCATCCCTACTTATTATTTACAAAGAATAACGAATCGTTATGGTTTATTTCAACCGGTTTACTGGTGTTTTTTGGACAGATGATAACGGACCGAGCTACGTGGCAAAGAGTATTTATCATCAAGAAAGAAAAGGTTAAAATGGCTTTTGTCCTCACCGGAATGATTTGGTTTACGATTCCCATTGCCATCACTTCACTATTTTTGTTAGCAATTTCTGGACGTTCATTTGATAATCCTTACTCTCTTATTTTTGAACTGATTAGTATTTTAAATTCAAATGTATTGATTTTTGTTTTCGTTCTCTTTTGCTTTGCTGCTGTTTTATCTGCCGCTAGCTCAGAATTACACTCATTAAATACACTTTTCATTCGAAATGTTGTTGCTGAATTTAAACCATTGTCGACACAACAGCAATTCAAGTATAAAAATATCTTCTCTTTAGCACTGATTGCTGTCCTCTTTTTAGCAGCACTTTTCTTAACACCCTACCCTACTCAATTATTGTTTTTCTTTGGCAATATTTATAGCTCTATGATTTTCGCCATTCTCTATATCGTTTTCAGCAAAGGTAACGAAACGCTTCCTCCTGTTCTTTCTTCCTTTGTTGGTATCGTCGGTGGGTTTATTTCTTCTCCGTTTACGACTTACTTTGAATCGGTATGGATTAGTTTTTTACTTTCGGGAATTCTTTGCGGCTTGTTCCTTATAAAAAAAGCCATTCAACAACATTCCCCCGCGAGTTCAAGTTCGGAGGAGCAGCCTTATGACACAAATTAACCAAGAGACTAGCCCGCTCTCTTCAATCAATAGTGACTTACTTCCGACTGCTCTCGAAAGTCGTACGTGGAATTTCAGTAATTATTTTTCGGTTTGGATGGGATCTGTTCATAACATCCCGTCTTACGTTACGATTGGTGGTTTTTTTGCATTAGGACTTTCTACTGGCCAGGTTTTTGTGGTAATTTGCTGTGCGGCTCTACTCGTAGCGGTATTACTCGTTCTTAATGGTCATGCAGGAAATAAATATGGCGTACCATTTTCTATTCTTTTACGCGCTAGCTACGGTAGAAAAGGTGCTATTCTTCCAGGAGTTTTCAGAGGGATCATAGCAGGAATTATGTGGTTCGGATTACAAACCTATGCGGGGAGTATTGCTGTTTCAATTTTTATCGGTACATTCTTCCCAGGGTATCTAACACTCGGCGGCAATTTTCTTTTTCTCGGCTTGAGTTTATCTAGTCTACTTTCTTTTTTATTGTTTTGGCTCATTAATCTCTTGTTTATTTTTGCTGATGTTAATACACTCGGTAGGCTGACAAAAAGTGTGACAGTCCTCATCTTTATCGTCTTTGGTGGCATGTCCATTTGGTCAATTCAATTAGCTGGTGGAGTAGAGATGATTTTAGATTTCGAACCCTCTGGTGGCAGAGATGTGAGTTTATTTCTATTAGTTTCTTGTGTTTCTGCTATCGTTGCTACATGGGTTGCACCGATTTTAAGTGTTTCCGACATCACTCGCTATTCAAGCTCCAAACGAGCACATGCAGGTGGACAATTTATCGGTATTTTAGCCACTTATCTATTGTTTGCTTGCGCTAGTATCTCCATTATAATCGGCTCTGAAATTGCTTTTGGTGTTCCTGTCTGGAATGTGCTCGAAGTGGTCAATAATTTCGACAGTGTGTTCGCTGTCATTCTTTCGTTGACGACATTGGCACTTGCAACTTTATCCGTAAATATTGTCGGAAATGTGATTCCCGCTGCCAATCAATTAACAGCTCTTTTTCCAACTAAATTAAATTTCAAAAAGAGCGCGCTTGTCGTAGCGACTTTAGGCATTCTATTATTGCCTTGGAAGCTGATGGAGAACCCCACGAGCATCTTCATGTTTCTTAATATGGTAGGAGCGCTGTTAAGCCCTGTTATTGGGGTAATGCTGACGCACTATTACTTTATATCGAAAAAAATGATCAATCTAGATGCGGTATATGGAATTCGAGGAAAGCAACCGCTCGCTTCTTTTCAAGTTCCCGCATTACTAGCGACTATACTCACCGGGGGACTCAGTCTACTCGGTAGTAAAATTGCTGCACTAGAAGTGTTTTATACAATTTCCTCACTTCTCGGAATCATAGTCTCTGCTTGCTTATACATCACTTTCTATTCCATCCAAACAACTTTCAATTTTAAAAAAATTCAGTAAAAAAGAGAGGATGGCAGCCATCCTCTCTTTTTTTCTTTTAATTTAATTGTCCAGCTACGAGTGATCCTTTATGGAAAACAGCTGTACGTTTTGCTCGTCTCGCTACAGCCTCTGCAGCACATTTAGCATCTGCTAAGACAAAGCTAGCCACGTCACCTTTCACTGGCCATACCTGCTCTCCATTCGCTGTCAGAGGGGTAATGCCATCGGTTATAAAACGCAAAGCCTGAGACAGCGACAACTCGTCTGTCCAACGATTAATCTCCACTAACCTTCCGAGTCGCTCCAACACATCTCCGTTTCCTGTTGGCCACCAAGAATCATAAATATTATCATTCCCAAGTGAAACATTCACTCCTACATCAGCTAGCAAACTAACAGGTGGAATATTCCTGCCGATAGGTACACTCGAAATAATCGACACTCCTGCTTCTTTCAAAGACTCCGCTACTGCTCTTGCTTCTGAAGGGGTTACATCACCTAGTCCGAAGGCATGACTGATTGCTACTTTCCCTTGCCAGCCAGCTTCTTTCGTTAAGGCAGCCAAGCGCTTCATGGTAAATGTCCCTAAATGACCTGGGTCATGCAAATGTAAATCAATTCCGACGTTTCCTTCGACTGCTATATCCATCAATTGAACAAGCGACGCTTCGATATTCAAATCGACCGTTGCCGGGTCAACTGATCCTACTAGCCCTGCACCGTTACGTACTGCTTCTCTCATCAGCTCAACTGTATTGCCATAAAGTAAGCCATGCTGAGCAAATGCGACAATTTCCGAATCGACTTGCTGTTCATAATCAGCCAATGCAGTCTGAACCCCACTTAAATTCTCCAGTCCAACTTCTGGATAAATATCGACATGCGTCCTAACGGCTGTCGAACCGTGTGACAGCAACACATCTAGCAAATTTTTCGCTCTATCTACTGTGCTCATTTCAATCGATGCAAGAATGTTTTTTTCTATAGTGCTTCTTTCAATGACAGAAGTAGCAGATACGCAAGCGCGCCATGGTTCTCCCATATAAGTTTTATCAAGGTGAACATGTTTTTCTTTAAAAGCAGGTAACACGAGCAGTCCTTTACCATCCATCGTTTTTACGTCTTTTGGAAGTGCTTGTTCTGAGTCGATTATTTCTGCGATCCGACCTTCTTCAATTTTTAAATGTACCATTTTTGTCTCAGTAGCTCTTACTTGTCCATTTTCTTTCACATAACCTGTTTCGAGTAAGACTTTCTTCAATATGTACATGTTGAGCCTCCTATTATAAGTTGATATAAAATTTTATCTTTTTGACTAGATTATTTACGTATTTAGAGAAATTTATCGGTAAGGTTAATTTCTCGACAGTCTGTTATATATAGCTTGTTTTCACCTTACAAGCAAAAGGGGTATCCTTTTGGATATCCCTTTTTGCTTGTTATTTTATCGATACGTTATTGATTTCCAAATATCCAGATGGACTGATTTCAAAACCGCTGACATCTTTAGACATTGCTGCGACATTTTCGATTACGCGTATCGGAATGTATACCGCTTCTTCCATTTCAATTTCTTGTGCTTTTGCGTATAGTTCGATTCGTTTTTCAGAATCTGCTTCTTTTCGTGCTTCTTCAATTAACCCATCTACTTCGGAATTGCTATAAAATGATGTATTACCACTAGCTCCTATCGAGCTTGAATGCATCAAGTTATACTGGTTGTAATCAGCATCTCCTGTCGCATTTCTCCAACTAATGATGAACATTTCGGTATCACCAGAATGAGTGGATTCTACAAATGTTCCATATTCCATCACTTCAATTGTTACTTTAATACCTATTCCTTTTAGTTGTGACTGAACTACTTCCGCTAAACTAATTCTTTCTTTATTATCCATTGTCGACAATTTAATTTCGAGGCCATCTGAATAACCCGCTTCAGCAAGTAATCTTTTAGCTTCAGAAAGATTGTATTCATATGTTTCTAGTCCTTCGTGATAACCAAACACTTTAGGTCCTAATAGTGAATTCGCTTCTCCACCGACATTATTATAAACGCCTTTTCGGATTGCATCCATTTCGATAGCGTGTGAAACTGCTTGTCTTACTCTAACGTCGTTAAAAGGTGCTTTTTCAACGTTAAACGTAATATACTCAGTTCCAAATCCTTCACTTTGATAAACTTTAGAATTTTGAGAAGCATTGACCGCATCAAATTGTGCGATGGATAAAGGTTCAGCAATATGAGCTTCTCCCGTTTCAACCATTGCTGTACGCGTAGTTTCTTCTGGTACAACTTTAAATTCGACTCTTCCTACTTTGGCTAGTGTGCCCCAGTAGTCTTCGTTTCGATTTAAGATAATCACTTGTCCCGGTGTCCATGATTCAAAAACAAATGGTCCTGTGCCACTTGGTTCCTGTATGTCATCTCCGCCGAACTCTTCAATTGCCTTCGGGCTGATGATACCGCTCTCATGACTTGCTAAGATTGAAAGAAGTGGAGAGTAAGGCTCCGACAATAAAAATTGAACCGTAAAATCATCAATGATTTTTACTTCTTCTACCATCGACAACACGCCTGCTCGAGGAGAACCTACTTCTGGGTCCAACAATCGATCAAATGTTGCTTTTACAGCCTCTGCTGTAAAATCTGTCCCATCATGGAATTTAACATCTTGACGAAGCTTGAATTCCCACGTTTTATCGTCAAGCTGTTCCCAGCTTTCTGCTAATAGTGGTTGCAGTTCTGCGTTTCGATCACGGCCAACCAGGCCTTCATAAATTTTCCCATGAGTGACGCTCGCTGCATTGATAGTTGACATAAATTGCTGATCCAAACTTTCAGCATCTGAAAGTCTTGCGATAATTAACGTATCTTCAGAACCGGCAGCTTTTACTTCGCCATTTTCTGTTGATGCTGCTTTTTCTCCAGTAGAGCAACCAGCCAGAGACATAACAATTAATGCTGAAGCTATCCCGTTTCTTATCCATTGAACCTTGTTCAAATTATTTCCCCCTCATGTTTCGATTTTATTAGTTAATTATAAAAAATATTCTGACAATTAAGTTTCAGTATCTTTACTGATTTTTACACAATCTTTACTTAAATCTTTTCCAACTGAGTTAACTACAGAAAAAGAAGAGTTAAAAAGCTTTTCTTCTCCTAACTGTTGATAATCTCTTTCTAAATAGCCTTTTTTCATTTTTTTGAAATAGCACTGAGCTTTTGACTGAAGTTCTTTCAAATCAATCTGAGGGATTTGTCTATCTTTCATAACAATTTTCCCATTTATAATAGAAAGTTTAATATCTCTTCCCGACCCATTCATAATCATTGTTCGAATGGGATCGTCACTCACACCCATATGATAACCAGCTAAATCGACGACAATAATATCTGCTTTTGCTCCTACAGCTAACTTACCAAGGTCTTCTCTACCTAAAAATTTTGCACCACCAAGAGTGACCGCTCTGAAAAATTCAGCAAATGATGAACTTTCGACGTCCTTTTCATGCATGCGAGAAATCATACTACCTGCCCGAATGTTTTGGAAGATATCCGGAGGAAAGGTATCTGTACCAATGGCTACGTTAATGCCTGAACGTTTGTATTTCGCAAATGATTCTAGCCCGCTACCACGTCTTCCCATAATGACTGGACAATGGATGACAGTCGTACCGGTTTCATATAATATTTTTATATCGTCACCTTGTCCTGTTTCCGCTTCACTATAACCTGCAATAAAATTAGCATGTGGAATGCCTGTTTTCGGACCTAAAAACCCTAAATCTTTAAGGTATTGAATTGGTGTGACACCATGCTTTTCAACGATTGTGTGGTATTCGAAACTTCCTTGTGCAGCATGAAGTTTAATCGGAACTCCTAATGTCTCGCTATAGGCTTTAGTCTGTTTCAAACTTTCTTCTGTCTGGCATTCAATCCGCTCTGGCGCGAGCATTCCTTTCACTAAGTCATCATAAGTACCGTCAAACTCTTCTATAAACTTCACTGCACTTTCAAGACCTCTTCTTCCGCCATCTTCATCCCATTCTAAACGTATTGTTCCATCAGGTTGAACAACACGCATACCCGATTGATAGCTCGGTCCCAAATAGATTCTTAGCCCCAAAGTTCCTGCGTGGTTTGCGGCTGATGCTAATTCCTCATAAGTTTCTGCCCATTTTTTATAAAATACAGAAGTGATCGGCATTGCTGTCGTTATGCCGTTTAAGATTAATTGGGTATATGCATATTGAGATTTAAACGCCTCTTCTTCTTCTGTCATAACTTCTTTCGGACCATTTTTCATATATTTTTCAGACCATAATAGATTTTTTGATTTCTCTCCATCTGCTTCAATGTGAATAATGTCGTGATCAATATCGCCAAGTGCATTTAAATCAATAAACCCTGGGCTTATTACAGAGTTTCCACAATCAATCGTTTCATCTACAGGCTCAATGTAACTGGTCCCTACATAAATAATCGATGTTCCTTCATAAACGACTTCAGCATCTTTCAATATGACGTGATCTTCCCCATTGTAGCCAATAACATATGCGCCTTTTAGTTTTGTTTTCATGGACTTTCCTCCTCTGTAATAGTGAATACGTAATCCGCTTCATCAAATCGTTTTTCATCAACGTATGTGCGCGTCGATCCCCAGAAATATTTTGTGGGAGTCATATATTTCTCCAATCCTGCGCGTTTAATGGTTTCCAAAGCTTCGTCATTGGCTTCTTCAATGATTTTATTTTCTTCAACAGTCGTTACTTTCCGGTCAGTCATTAAAACTTTCCCATCAACAATGACATGATTTACGTCATTTCCAACTGCTTGGTAAACTAATCGATGGATATGCATTGTTTCAGGAGTTAAATGCGCTTGTTTCATATTCACCGTTATAATATCTGCTTTTTTTCCAACTTCAATCGATCCAAGCTCATCATCCCAACCAATACACTTAGCTGCGTCGATTGTAACCATTTCCAAAAGTTTACCGGGTGGTAAATAATGTTCATCCATCATCGTAGCCTGATGAATCAATTGCGTTTTTCGCATAGCTTGAAACATATCAAAACTAGTTGAAGGAGAGGTGCCATCTGTAGAAATAGCGACCGTTGCTCCCAGTTCGATCAATTCTACAATTGGAGTCCTTGCTTTCATCTGAGTGATACTCGCACTTGTACTGACATTGGTTCCGGTATCTGCTAGGATTTTCACTTCATCAAACGAAATTCCCCGGCAATGTTGCAAATGAACGTCTGGTCCTAACAAAGCATAATCCTTGTCTTGAATCGCCATATGAATCATTCCACCAAATGCATCTGAATGGATTCTTGTTTTATATTTTTTGGCAATTTCTCTAATTTTTCGCGCTTGGTAGCGGTCATGTTCTGTTAACTGATGTAATCTAGACGGGGGTGTAGGACCAGAACCTTCAATAGATGTCACAATGACAAATGGTGTAACGAAAGCTCTTGTTCTGTCGTTATTCGCATGGTTCAACGCTTCAACAACAGCTTCTGTTCCTTTTAATACATCCCTATATTCAACTTCTTTAGTAACTCTTTTGCCGTTAGCCCAGCGGCTGTATAGTTTTGGCCATTTCGGATTGGCAGGCCCAGTACAGACGACATTGCGAATTCCGACTTCGTTATAAGCCTTTGCATGATTTAATGCAAAAATAGGATCATCTGCTCGCGGTGTCGAACCTATAACGGAAACACCGGTAGTAATGCCGGCTTTTAATCGCTCTAATGCTGATACCTTTCCTTCGTGATACCAAAAATCGTCTGTCACATAATGATTGTATGTATTGGTCATAATGGGCATCCATTGTTCAAGGTTGTCCATGGCGATTGTTTTGAACATCGAATGGCCTCCGTGACCATGAACATCAATCAATCCAGGTAAAATACAGTGGTGCTTGCAATTAATTATTTGTTTAGCTTCGTATTTCACTTCCAATTCTGCAGTTAGCCCCACATCTAAAATTCTTCCGTTATGGATGGCTACTGCCCCACCGTAAATAATGCTTCGTTCTTTATTCATTGTGATCAGCGTGCCATTTATTAAAAGCAAATCAATCATCATGCCACTCCCCCTTTTATAGCGTTCTACTATCACGTTAATTATTCATTATAGAGAACAGCGGAATAATTTAATTGAGAGAATAATACAACTTTTTAAACTATTTATACCTTTTTCATATTTTAGAGATAAAAAACATTCTTTTTAAATTTATAGTTATATACAAAAATTCACCTTCCAAATCAATGAACGTGAGCAGTTTCTCAATATTTTTAATATCTTCCTAGAAAAATACAAACTAACTACCTCTATCTTCTCTATCAATTACAGACATCTATTTGAGAAATACAATTATTTTCTTACAGCTAACAATATTCTGAAATCATTATTTAAACTGGTTACTTTCTTTCTGAATTTGATAAAGAATTGCTTGGAATTTAATAATTTATGCCGTTTTCACTCAATATTCATAGGAATTCTAGAGAATTTCAGTAGACTAACGGATTCTCTTTGACAAAAAGTCGAGTTCATATAACAATGAGAATAGCATTAGAATAATTATAATAAAATAACGAAAATCAATTGAATAAATCATTTTTAACTCGTTATCCATAGTTGTTCTAAAATTATTAGGAGGTCATTATTTATGTCATTAATCGGGAAAGAAATCCAACCATTTAAAGCTTCAGCATACCAGGCTGGGAGCGGAGATTTTATCGAACTAACAGAAGAAAACCTAAAAGGTCAATGGAGTGTCGTATGCTTTTACCCAGCAGACTTTACATTTGTTTGCCCAACTGAGCTAGAAGATCTTCAAAACCAATACGCAACACTAAAAAGTTTAGGAGTTGAAGTGTACTCTGTGTCTACAGATACTCATTTCACGCACAAAGCTTGGCACGACCATTCAGATGCAATCGGCACGATTGAATACACAATGATTGGTGACCCGTCACAACGCATTTCTCGCGGCTTTGATGTACTTGATGAAGATGCAGGTTTGGCACAACGTGGAACATTTATTTTGGATCCAGAAGGCATTGTTCAAGCTGCAGAAATTAACGCAGATGGCATCGGTCGTGATGCAAGCACGCTTGTCGGCAAAATCAAAGCTGCACAATATGTACGCAACAACCCCGGCGAAGTTTGCCCGGCAAAATGGGAAGAAGGCAGCGAAACACTTAAGCCAAGTCTTGATCTTGTAGGTAAAATTTAAGGAGTGCAGGACATGATATTAGATACAGCAATAAAAGCTCAATTAGAACAGTATCTACAATTGCTTGAAAACGATGTGTTGTTAAAAGTCAGCGCAGGCACTGATAAAGTTTCTCGCGATATGATGGCATTGGTCGAAGAGGTATCTGCAATGTCTTCTCGTATTACTGTAGAGTATGCAGAGCTTGAAAGAACGCCAAGCTTTAGCGTCAACCGCCCAGGACAAGACACTGGTGTTGTATTTGCCGGTATTCCTTTAGGGCATGAGTTTACGTCTCTGGTTCTTGCGTTATTGCAAGTGAGCGGACGTGCGCCAAAAGTTGAGCAAAAAGTAATCGATCAAATTCAAAGCATCCAAGGCTCGTATCATTTCGACTCCTACATTAGCTTGAGCTGCCAGAACTGTCCTGAAGTTGTTCAAGGGCTCAACTTAATGAGTATTCTCAACCCAAACATCACACACACAATGATTGATGGCGCGGTATACAAAGCAGAAGTTGAAAGCAAAGACATTATGGCCGTGCCTACTGTTTTCTTAAATGGGGAATCGTTCGGTAGCGGACGTATGACACTTGAAGAACTGTTAGCTAAACTCGGCAGCGCTCCAGATGCCTCCGAATTTGCGAACAAAGAACCGTATGACGTGCTTGTTGTCGGTGGCGGACCGGCTGGAGCTAGTGCTGCCATTTACGCGGCACGCAAAGGTATACGTACCGGCATTGTTGCTGAACGCTTTGGCGGTCAAGTCATGGATACGTTGAGTATCGAGAACTTCATTAGTGTAAAAAAGACAGATGGCCCGAAATTTGCGGCAAGTCTTGAAGAACATGTGAAGGAATACGATATCGACGTTATGAACTTGCAACGCGCGAAAAAGTTGGAGAAAAAAGATTTTTTCGAGCTTGAACTTGAAAACGGTGCTGTCTTAAAAGGCAAAACGATTATTCTTTCAACAGGTGCACGTTGGCGCAATATTGGCGTGCCAGGTGAAGGGGAGTTTAAGAATAAAGGTGTCGCTTACTGTCCACATTGTGATGGTCCATTGTTTGCGGGCAAAGACGTAGCGGTTATCGGCGGCGGGAACTCCGGCGTCGAAGCAGCAATTGATCTCGCAGGTATCGTAAATCACGTGACTGTTCTGGAGTACAACTCAGAACTCAAAGCCGATTCTGTTTTACAAGATCGGCTACGCAGCCTACCCAATGCAACAGTCATCACAAACGCTCGAACTCAAGAAATTACCGGCAAAGATAAAGTAAACGGCATTTCTTATCTCGACCTTCAAACCGGAAACGTCAACCACATCGAATTAGCTGGCGTGTTTGTTCAAATCGGCCTTGTGCCGAATACAGACTGGCTAGGCGATTTGGTTGAACGCACACAGCATGGCGAAATCGTCATTGACCAACGTGGCGCTACCAACGTTTCAGGTGTATTTGGTGCGGGAGACTGCACCAACATTCCTTATAAACAAATCATCATTTCAATGGGGTCTGGTGCAACTGCCTCACTGAGTGCTTTTGATCACCTTATTAGAAGTGAAGTTCCTGTTTTGGTTTAATAACAAAGCAAAGGACGGTAGACAACTCGAATAGATCGAGTTGTCTACCGTCCTTTTTAAGTTAGTTTTGATCTTAGTCTCCACTTATTTCAATATCATTTTCACTCGCATACTGCTTTGTCCAATCACATAAGTCATGTATCAACGGGATTAAGCTTTCTCCGTACGCTGTCATAGCATACTTAACCGGAACTGTTGCATATACTTTTCTAGATATAATTTGGCTACTCTCTAACTCTTTGAGTTGCTCAGTAAGCACTTTTTGACTGATGTTCGGTATGCTTTTTTTAAGCTCACCAAACCGTTTACTGTCCTCAATCAAATACCAAAGGATCATCAGCTTCCACTTTCCACCGATCAAATCAATCGTCAGTCCTAACGAGCAAACATAGTTGTTTTTAACTGCCATTGTCTTTCTCCTTTTTCTCTTTCGTAGTCACTTTTTCGTAACTATACCACTAAAAAGTGCCGTATTGTTCTTTCGACGACTACTCTATATGATGAAACTTATCATGACGATAAAAATAGACAGGAGCGATAAATATGGCATACCCAAGAGCATTTTCACACATCGGTTTATCCGTTACAGATTTAGATAAAGCCGTCACTTTTTATAAAGAAGTGATGGGTTGGTACGTTATTATGGAACCATCTGAGGTAAAAGAAGAAAATGATACGCCTATCGGACAAATGTGTATCGACGTTTTCGGCGCTGGTTGGGGAACTTTCCGGATTGCGCACATGTCGACATCTGATGGCACAGGTATTGAAATCTTCGAGTTTCCTAACAGCAAAAAACCGGAAAATAATTTTGAGTATTGGAAATCAGGCGTGTTCCATTTCTGCGTCCAGGATCCAGACGTAGAAGGATTGGTTAACAAAATAGTAGAACACGGTGGTAAGCAAAGAATGCCCATTAGAGAGTATTATCCAAACGAAAAGCCTTATAGAATGTGCTATGTAGAAGATCCATTTGGCATTATCTTTGAAGTATATAGCCATAGTTATGAAATTACGTACTCTTCAGGAGCCTATTAAAAAGTTAAACGTAACGCCCCATTGCGAAATGCAATGGGGCGTTACGCTTTTCATTTCGCAAAACAAGTTAGTTTCCAATATAACTTGGACAAATTCGATTTCTTCCTGTTCGTTTTGCCGTATATAAACAGTCGTCGGCAACATCCACGATTTGCACTGTGTCGCTAACCGTTTCTGGATATGTTGCCGCTCCAATGGAAACCGTTATATGGATTTTTTCTTTCGGTGAAATTTGAAACTTATGTTGCTCTACTGCTGTTCTTATACGCTCTGCTGTTTCTATTGCATGTTGATGTGGACAATCTGGCAGGATGACGGAAAATTCCTCTCCCCCATTTCTAGAAACCACATCAAATGAGCGAGTACTGTTTTTCAACACTTCCCCCAGCTCAATCAAAATTTTATCACCAATCGGATGACCGTACGTATCGTTAACATGTTTAAAATGATCAATATCAATCATCAACAAAGACAATCTCTCGCCTTTCTCAGCAGCATTACTAATGAGCATATTCCAAACGCTATCGAATTGACGCACATTATTTAAACCGGTAAGAAAGTCAGTAGTAGAGTCTTTTTCATATTTCATCAATAAATATTGTGTTTTCCGTATGTATCCGACAAATACAACAGAGGTCAGTCCACCTATTGTCGAAACCAGCCAGTATGAAAAGATTAAGCTTTTTAAAACCGTAACGTCTTTCACTAAATATGAAATGACAATACTAAATACAATATTCGAAAAAATAATCATGAAAAAGCTTTGTTTGTATGCATTCTTCTTAAAATCAGCACTTTTACATAATTTATGAATGACGACGAAACCTAAAATTAAAATGGTCATTAAAATCATGGCTGCAATCGCAGATGTTGTAAATCCAAATATAAACCTAGTTAAAATAATTAAAATTGCACTAATAACAGCTTGAGGCACTCCTATAAAGATAATCAACAACATAACAGGTAAAAATCGCAAGTCAACCATTGTTTCTGTTGTTACTTGGATGGAAAAAAACATTAACAAATAGCCTAATAACCCTCCTGCAAAACCGTCTATTAACATTGAGACGATGCGATTTTCCCGCTCTAATTTAAGCTTCATTCTAATTTGCAAATAGATAAAAATTAGCGAAACCATTATACAAAGATTTACAAATAAATCAGTCAATATCATCGACAAAATAATCCTCCCTAATATCCTCAAATCCATATTTAATAATTCTTACTAAGCCAGACCTTATCCTAAAAAACATATAGCGATTCAGAGAAGGTAAAAATGGTTAAATAATCTCTAGTACAGCTCAGCCTCTTAACTTATTTGAACTCGTTACTTGAACTAAAATTGCTATACAAAAAGAACCAATAATGTCACTATATATAAAATTTCGTTAGCCAAAACAACCCAATAATTCAAAAAACTAAAATGCATTGGGCTATTTAACTTTTCAAAAAAATGATTTCTCACTAATTATTTTAAACTATTTGTCTCTATCACGATACTCCATACCTCTTTCTTTTACATATATTGCACATTATTAGAATCTATTGATTAAGTTAAATTTTATTATAGAAGACTATTAAGCTTAGGATTCACTTATTAAGTGTGAAAATCTTAGTTGTAGCAACACCTTTGAAATCTTTAATATTAAATAGGAAAGTTAATTCATTTTAGTTCAACGTATTTCATCTTAACAGCGCGGAAATTACATTTCCCGAAAAAAACCCATGCTATTTGCGTCTGGATTTGGCTGCGATCAACCTGCTTGGAGTTTAACCTCCAAATCATTTAAAAAAGATTATCAAGTTATTTTATTTGATTTTGTGGGACTTGGACTTTCAGATGTTAAGATATATGATTCTGATAAATACAGTAAACTTTCCGGGTACGTACAAGATGTATTTGATGTGTGTTCAGCATTAAATTGAACCGACGTTATATTAGTTGGCCATTCTGTGGGGGACCACAATTGGGATGCTTGCTTTTCCACCGATAACTGGTTGATTTAAAATAAAAAAATGCTTGAAGTTCAAGCGTTTAAGGCTGGAGATAAACTCGAATCCTCCGAGTGTCTACAGCCTTTTTGGTATTGAAAATGATTACTCTAGTCGCTAGTGTGTAGTAGATAAGTGAAGCAGGAAAATTGACTCTCATCTCTCGTTTTTGTTATGGTTCTCAGTACCAATCGGGAGACATTAAAATGTTTCCGATAAAATAGGAGGCTCTTACATGAAAGCAATTGTTATTGATCAATATGGAGAAAAAAACGTATTAACAGAAAGAGAAGTCGAAAAACCATCTATTCAAGAAGACCAAGTACTTGTTGAAATTCACGCAACATCTATTAATCCAATCGATTGGAAAGTACGTGCCGGATACCTTAAAGACATGCTGCCATTTGAATTTCCAATCATCCTTGGATGGGATGCAGCAGGAATCATTGTAGAAAAAGGAAGCAATGTAACAAACTTTGAAATTGGAGAGCGCGTCTTTACTAGACCCGCAACGACAAACCAAGGAACATATGCGGAATACGTGCCAGTAGATGAGAATTTGCTTGCTAAAATGCCAGCTTCAATGAGCTTCGAAGAAGCTGCTGCGATACCACTCGCTGGACTAACTGCTTGGCAATGTTTAGTTGACTTTGCAGGCGTGAAAAAAGACGATAAAGTTCTTATTCATGCTGGAGCAGGTGGCGTGGGTAACTTTGCGATTCAAATCGCTAAATCTTTAGGTGCTTATGTGACAACAACAGCCAGTGAAAAAAATGAAGAGTTTGTAAAATCACTAGGTGCAGACCGCGTAATTAATTACAAAACAGAAGATTTCAGTGAAATGCTTGAGGATTATGACTTTGTCTTAGATTCAATGGGTGGAGAAGTACAATCTAACAGCTACAAAGTATTAAAACCAAAAGGTAAACTCGTTTCAATTGCACAACCACCAAACGAAGAAGAAGCAAAACAATATGACGTTGAAGCAGCTTTCTTATGGCTAGACCCTAAGGGTGAGCAACTGCAAAAGCTAGCAGACATGTATGATGCTGGAGAACTAAAAGCAATCGTTGGAGAAACTTTTGCGTTTACTGAAGAATCTCTGCAAGAGGCACACGCGTTGAGCGAAACACACCATGCTCGTGGAAAAATTGTTATTACGTTAAAATAATTCTTTTAACACCCTTCAAAAAGCAGCGTCCGTCAATAGACGGATGCTGCTTTTTTCGGTTGGGTGATCCTTCTTATTTAACAAAATTCCATACCTATATGAGGGGGCGTACTCTCCGCTAGTTCTAATTGGTCCTCAGAGAGAAATGCTCCAACGGTTAATCCATGCCTCCAATGATGACTTTGACCGAGCGATTCACCATCAGCTAATTGTTTACCGGCTTCATCATATAACACCAATCTCGCTCCATCTTGGTCATTGCTTAACGTTAAGACAATTTCTTTCGTTCCATTTTGATCCCCATCAATAATCGCAAAGCCACTTGCTTCTATATTGGTCTCCAAAAACACCATGATTATATCGAGTAGATGGTTGCGTTAGCACAAGGATTTGGTTTTTGTCATCCATTAACAAATTTGAATCAGGAAGTGCATTAATCGCAACCCGATAGAATAACGAGCATCGCAAAAAGAAGTACAGGTAATTTAATCATTTAGCCACTCCTTTTACTTGTGGACCATAATAAAAATCGAGCTAAAAAAATCCTGATCAGCCTTATTAAGGTTGATCAGGATTTTTTAAAATTAGTTTTTCAGATCGAAACGATCGGCATTCATCACTTTGTTCCAAGCTTTGATGAAGTCACGAGCGAATTTTTCTTTATTGTCATCTTGTGCATATACTTCAACAATTGCACGAAGAATCGAGTTCGAGCTAAATACTAAGTCAAAGCGTGTAGCTGTACCAATCGCTTCTCCAGTTGCACGGTTTTTACCTTCGTATTTATTGAACTCTGCTGGTGTCCACTCGATGTTCATATCCAGTAACGCAGCAAAGAAGTCATTTGTTAATGCACCTGCATTATCAGTAAGAATTCCTTCTGTTGCGCCTTGGTAATTTGCATCTAGTGCGCGCATTCCGCCAAGTAAAGCTGTCATTTCTGGAGCAGTTAAGCCCAGTAATTGCGCTTTATCAACTAGCATTTCTTCTGGGCTAATTGAGTATTCTTTTTTCTGGTAATTTCTGAAGCCATCTGAAATCGGCTCTAACACATCAAAGCTTTCCGCATCTGTTTGTTCTTCGAGTGCATCTCCACGACCTTGAGTAAACGGAACAGCTAAGTCGAAGCCAGCTGCTTTGACAGCTTGTTCTACTGCAACATTTCCTCCAAGCACGATTAAGTCAGCCATTGATACTTTGTTTCCAGTGCTTGTTTTAATGTTTTCGTAAGTCGCTAATACTTTTTCTAACTCTTCTGGTTCGTTAACTGCCCAGTTGCGTTGAGGTGCGAAGCGAATGCGCGCTCCGTTTGCCCCACCACGTTTATCTGAATCACGGTAAGTGCTCGCAGAAGCCCATGCTGTTTTAATCATTTGTTGTGAAGTTAAGCCACTTTCCAAAATCTTCGCTTTTAGCTCATCGATTTCGTCAGTTGTTAACGTGCTTGATGCTGCTGGAACTGGATCTTGCCAAATCAATTCTTCTTCTGGCACTTCTGGTCCTAAGTAACGTTCTTTTGGTCCCATATCGCGATGAAGAAGTTTGAACCATGCACGTGCAAATACATCGGCAAATTCATCCATATTTTCATAGTAACGACGAGAAATTTTTTCGTAAACAGGGTCCATGCGAAGTGCCATATCTGCTGTTGTCATCATCGTTTTCACTTTGATTGAAGCATCTTCTGCATCAGGTGCCATTTGCTCTTCAGACAAATCTATTGCTGTCCATTGATAAGCGCCAGCAGGAGATTTAGTCAATTCCCATTCGTATCCGAACAATTGCTCGTAGTAGCCGTTATCCCATTGTGTCGGGTTGGCAGTCCAAGCTCCTTCAATACCACTTGAAATCGTATCACGGCCTTTTCCTGAACCGTACGAGCTCTTCCAGCCAAGACCTTGGTTTTCTAGCACAGCTGCTTCTGGATCGTCTCCTACTTCAGCAGGATCCCCAGCGCCGTGTGATTTACCGAAAGTATGTCCACCTGCAATTAATGCAACTGTTTCTTCATCGTTCATCCCCATGCGTGCAAACGTCTCACGAATATCGACAGCACTTGCAACAGGGTCTGGCTTACCGTTTGGTCCTTCTGGATTTACGTAAATAAGGCCCATTTGAACTGCAGCAAGTGGGTTTTCCAAATCACGTTCACCCGAATAACGGTTATCTTCTAACCATTCTTTTTCATTGCCCCAATAAACGTCTTCTTCTGGTGCCCAAATGTCTTCGCGTCCTGCTCCAAATCCAAATGTTTTAAAGCCCATCGACTCAAGTGCTACGTTTCCTGTTAACACCAACAAGTCAGCCCACGAAATTTTGTTGCCGTATTTTTGCTTGATCGGCCATAGCAGTCGACGAGCTTTATCTAAGTTTACGTTATCTGGCCAGCTGTTAAGCGGCGCGAAACGCTGATTCCCGGTAGAGCCGCCTCCGCGACCGTCTGCCGTACGGTAAGTACCTGCAGCATGCCATGACATACGGATGAACAAACCGCCATAATGACCATAATCTGCTGGCCACCAATCTTGGCTATCTGTCATTAACTTATGCAAGTCTTGTTTTAATGCATCAAAATCCAATTTCTCAAATTCTTTTTTGTAATCAAACTCTTCTCCTAGAGGATTCGTTTTTGTATCGTGCTGGTGAAGGATATTCACATTCAGCATATTTGGCCACCAGTCTTTGTTTTGCGTTTTTCCTGGCTTGTTTGAAGTTGTAATTGCACTATCTTTATGACCACCTGTTACTGGGCATTGGCCTTCGCCTGCCGCTGTGTGGCGCTTTTCTTCATTGTTTTCCATCTTTGATAACCTCCTAGTAGTATGAAAAATAGTCTGTTTTCATCAAAATCGATTACCGCTATGTGTTACTCGTGTAAAAATAATTCTTACATTAGAATTATACTAAAGTAGAGGAGAGCTGAACAGTAATAAGACTGTCAATTTAAAGCTATTTTTTCTAAAAAGCAAAACAGAACCCTAAAATAAAGTGATGGACCTAAAAAGTAAAGTTTCTACCTTTTAGGTCCATCACTTTTGCTAGGAACTTTTTGCATCGTAATGATTAACTAACGTCCACTCTGTTTAATAAACTAGCATTGTAATTATTCGCTAAAAACTCACCCATGTCATCTCCAGTTAAAGGCTCAGAATATAAATAGCCTTGTACTTCGTTACAACCAATTGACTTTAAATATGCTTCTTGCTCTACCGTTTCGACTTGCTCTGCAAGTGACAGTAACTTTAAGTTTCTCGCCATGACGATAATGGTATCGATGATGGTTCTTGCTTTTTCGTCATGTTCTATATCTCGTACAAGTGAACCATCAATCTTCAAACGATCGATGGAAAAATTTTTCAAATGGTTCAAAGAGCTATAACCTGTACCAAAATCATCCATACTAATCGAAATACCAAGATGTCTTAACTTATCAAAAATATCTTTTGCATATTCTACGTCTTTGATCGCCAAGCTTTCTGTTATTTCCAAGTCAAGCCGCTCAAGATTGTATCCGGTCTCTTCGAAAATCTCTTTAATCTTCCCAATAAAATTGTGATGGAAGAATTGTTTAATCGAGACATTGACACTCAAATACAAATTTTCGCACCCTTGTTCTTGCCAACTTTTCACTTGCTTACTAGATTCGCTTAACACCCATTCGCCTAGTTCAATGATTAACTCACTGTCTTCGACTATCGCAATAAAATCTTCTGGCTTTATTAAACCTTCTTTCGGATGATTCCATCTCAGTAAAGCTTCTACACCAAACATTTTTCCATTTGCATAGCCTATTTGTGGTTGATAAAAAATCTCGAATTGCTTTTCTTTAACTGCTTTTCTTACGTCTGCCTCTAGAGATAGCTGTTTAGGGTTTTTTTCTTTTAAATAATTATGATAAAACTCATACATATTTTTCCCTTTTTCTTTAGCGCTATACATAGCCGCATCTGCGAACTTCATTAAGTCTTCTCCGACTCGGCTATCTTCAGGATACAAAGCAATCCCAATGCTCCCTGTTATATAA
Organism: Planococcus halocryophilus; assembly: GCF_001687585.2. Lineage (GTDB taxonomy): Bacteria > Bacillota > Bacilli > Bacillales_A > Planococcaceae > Planococcus > Planococcus halocryophilus. Next base: position 3,376,910 of record NZ_CP016537.2, read on the forward strand.
AACTCTTGATTTTGATTTCCTAGCAGGAAAGGCGTTTGTATTTGAAGCAAAATATCCTCTAATTGCTTTTGAAAATCTTCATGGTCTGAGATATCCTGAAAGAGAAAAGTGAATTCATCTCCACCTAATCTTGAAATGACTACGTCTTTGTCCACTAAAGACCGGAAGCGATCGGCTAACACTTGAAGCAATTGGTCGCCTATTTGATGCCCTAAAATATCATTCACTAATTTAAAGCGATCCAAATCCAAAAAGCAGACAGCCATTTGTGAGAAAGCCGTTGAAAAAGTAATTCTACGGTTTAACTCTTCTACAAAAAATCGTCTATTTGGTAAAAGTGTGAGGGAATCATGATATGCCATATGGTGAATCTTTTCTCTTGCTTCAGCGATTTCAGTTATATCTTTTACAAAAACATTTATATGTGTCAGTTCTTCATCTAAAAAGTTTGGGACTAACGTAATTTGCACATCAATATATTTTTTCAACTTAGTAAGTAACTTAGTTTCAAACATTTGGGAATCACCATTAAAAGCGATTTTCAAAAAACTTAAGAATTCAATTCGTTGATGTTCATCAATTAGTTCACTAAACGAAGAGTATTCTTTTAGTTCCTCCGGATGGAAACCGGTCATTTCTTTTGTAGCTTCGTTCACTTTATTGATTTCGCCTTTATCATCTACTGAAAATATAGCAATTGCTTGGTTTTCAAAGAGTGCTTCATATTGATTCTTATTTTTATAAATAAGCTCTTTTTGTTTTTCGCTATACAGTTCGGAAATAAAACTTGAAAATAACTCTAGAAACACTAAACCAAATATATTAATCGTCAATGGTAATAAGGTGTTATTAAAGTAAAGCCAGTCATAGATTTCAACATCATGATTATTAAATAAATCAAAGTTGGAAAATAACGTAATACTTGAAAACAAGGTGTACCGAATACTTGCAAACGCAAGTCCAATTGCCACACTTCCATAAACAATCCATTTAATATGTATTTTCTCTATTTTACGTAACTGCCGAATAAATCGAAAAGTGGCTATCGCATTCCCTAACAATAAAATGTTCGCACTGATGAATAATAGCAAATTCATGTCTAAATTATTTTCAATCATTATTTTTCTAAGATCAATGTAATTGACTAAACTAATACAAAGAGCAAAAATGATAGAGCCGATTAACAACCGTTGAAATGTAACTTCTTTATAACAAATTGTACTAATCGCTGAATAAACAGCAAAAGAACAAAAAAGAATAATCGATACAATTAACAATAATTTAATCGGTGTCATAGCACCTATGAAATACGTATTGAGATAAGCAAAACAGATGACAAGCCCTGCAACAAAAGAAGTGATGCGCACTTTATTTTTGTTTTTATCAATGTAATCAATTTTCATGATAATACTAACGCCTATTAAAGCAGCTATACTGGCTACTACAATTGACAGCATGTAATCATTAAGCAAAAAATAATCCATAGTTAAACCTCTTTCCTATCGAATTACACATGCCAAAACAGATGAACTTTTCACCCAAAAGACTTTTATCCTACTTTATATTCAAAAATACCCAACTCATAATCCCCTTCAATACATTATGCTCATTTAATGTATAGTATAAAGTAAAACTAATGAACTAAATTATATCCATAATACAGGTATATCAACCAAATCTCAATAGAAAATTTCGATAATTCAGCAAAAAATAAGACATCTGTACAACTTTGAATAATGCGTTCAAAGTTGTACAGATGTCTTTACTTCTATCCATATTATTTTAGGGAAATATGTAAGCCAGTTTTTGAATACAAAATCCCCTAAAACTGTCCATAAAAGAGGCGATTTTAGTAGAACATATCAAACCAGCCATTACTTATCGTTTGTTTATACCAGTAGTAACTATCTTTTTTCGTTCTTTCTAATGTGTTGAAATCAACGTGAATGATGCCAAAACGTTTATCATAACCTTCAGCCCATTCGAAGTTATCTAGAAGTGACCAAGTTAAATACCCTTTAATATTCACGCCATAATCGATACTTCTCTTTAAAGCAGTTAAATGCTGCTTTAAGTACTCAATTCTTCTTTGATCTCGTACTCTTCCATTTTCCACTTCGTCATTATAGCAAGCGCCATTTTCTGTTATGTAAATCGGAACAGCACCATATTGATCTTTTATTTTGGTTAACACACGATAGAAACCTTCAGGGTATATAAACCAATCAAAATCTGTTTTCTCAAATCCGATATCAATTCTTTCTAAATCAAACAAATCTTCATCTTTTTTATATCTTCCTACACTGCCTGTATAATAATTGATCCCTAAGAAATCAATAGGTTGGTTGATAATTTCCATGTCGCCTTCTTCAATTTGAAGCGTGACACCTTTTTTCTCGAACCAATCAATCATAAACTTCGGGTAACTTCCTTTAAATACTGGGTCAAAAAACCATTCCATTAAGAATCCCATACCTCTGTTACAAGCATCAATATCTTCTTGCTTGTTGCTAAAAGGTTCAAGCCACTCAACGTTAGGTGCATAGCCAATACCGCCTTCAATCGCTGATTCTCTAAATCGAGTAACTGCCTTTCCATGCGCTAGCAATAAATGATGAGAAATAGTGGTTGCCAGTTGAAGATCTTGCTTACCAGGTGCATGTATGCCAATAAAGTTAGATAAGAAAGACACACACCAAGGTTCGTTTATCGTTATCCAATTTTTAATCTTGCCATTAAACTCTTTGAACATCAGTTCAGCATAGTCAGCAAAGGCATCTACTGTTTCTCGGTTGCCCCAGCCGCCAGTATCTTGTAAAGTTTGTGGCAAATCCCAGTGATAAAGCGTACACATAGGCTCTATACCATTTGCTAGTAAGGCATCAACAAAGTTATGGTAAAACTCTAATCCCTTTTGGTTTATTTCACCAGAACCATCAGGGAAAATACGTGGCCATGAAACAGAAAATCGATACGTATCAATGCCCAATTCTTTCATCAACTGAATATCTTCTTCGTAACGATGATAACTATCAATTGCCACATCCCCATTGTCTCCATTTAATACTTTACCTGGTGTGTGTGAAAATGTATCCCAAATCGATAGACCTTTCCCATCTTTAAAAGCAGCACCTTCTATTTGATAAGCAGCTGTTGCAGCTCCCCATTTCATGTCTTTTGGAAATTCCATAATTGCCATTTTTACTACCTCCAATAACCAGAATTTGCGAATCCATCTCGTCCTTTTTAGCTTGTAATTTTGTTTTTATTGATCAAACTGCCACAAGATTCTCTTACAATTAGCTCTGAATCAATAAAGACTGGCTGTAATTCTGCTTTGCCATTGATCAAGTCATTTAGCATATAGGCAGCGAGTTTGCCTAATCTTTCTTTGTCTTGTTTAACCGTTGAGAGAGTAGGGGCGCTATAGCGACAAGCATCAATATCATCACACCCCACAAGGCGAATATCTTCAGGCACCTTTAGTCCAGCTTCCTTGATCGCCATTAATGCGCCGAATGCCATCATATCGGACGCCGCGAAAACTGCTTCCGGACGCTTGGGTGCTTGCAAGATTTTTTTCATAGCGGTGTATCCACTATCCTCATAATAATCGCCGTATTCAACCCACTCTTCTCTTACTTCAAGACCAAATTGATTCATCGCCTGTAAATAGCCTTGTCCTCTTAATTTGGTTACTTCAGAGTCCTGTTGTCCACCTATAAAACCAATATTTCTTACAGAACTTAAGTAGAGGTGTTGAACAACTTTACTAGCTAACGTAATGTTGTCCGTCATCACATAACTTGAATGCGGACCATCTAACACTAGGTCAATTCCTATGCAGGGAATTTCGCTATTAACCAACTCATAAATCGAGTCTTCAATTTCTTCTCCTGTAATAATAATGCAACCATCTACATGGAAATGTTTACAGCGGGCCAAGTAACTGCCATTATCTTGAGAGAAATTTTCATTTGAAAACATCAGTATGTCAAAGCCTAATTGGCCAATGTTCTTTTTAAATGCAGTAACAACTTCTGTAAAAAAAGGATGTGTAAATTCAACATTTACTTTTCCAGCGTAAATCAAGCCAATCAAATTGGATTTTTTTGTTGCGAGCGATTTAGCTGAAAAATTCGGCTGATATCCTGTTTGCTTTATAATATCCAATACTTTTTTCTTCGTGGCCTCGTTAACGCCATGATAGTTGTTTATTGCTTTGGATACAGTAGCCGGTGATACACCAGCCATTTTTGCGATATCTTTTATTTTTAAACTCATTTGTACTCCCTCTTTTGCTCCTATAGTAAAGATTCTTATCATTATCATAATGAATCAATGAGTATTAAAGTAGTTTTAGAAACCAAAAGATGTGATTATTTAACTGAACCTTCTGCAATACTCGAGATAAACAAACGGTTAAACAATAAGAAGATAATGATTAATGGTACAGTTGCCCAAAATACGCCAGATAAGATCATTCCAAAGTCAACATTAAACGTATTGCTCAAAGAAGCTAACGCTACTTGGATTGTATAATTTTCTGGATCTCTTAAAATTGTAAACTGCCATAAGAACTCGCCCCATACAGCTGTAAAAACAATAATCCCAAGCGTTGCAAAGGCTGGCAATATGATTGGCAGAACGATACTTCTGTAGATTTTAAAATTCGAGCAGCCATCTAATTTTGCGGCTTCTATCAACTCATCAGGTACAGAATCACTTACATATTGTCTCATCAGAAAAATTCCTAATGGATTCAAAAAGAACAAAATCATAACACCTGACAAGGTATCAAGTAATCCCGCTTTCGCAATTAGAAAATATTGTGGGATCAATCCAAGTTGAGGTGGAATAATCATGGTCAACAAGATCGTAATAAAGAGAAAGTTTTTAGCTGGGAAATGAAATTTCGCAAAAGCAAATCCTGCGAGTGAACTGATAAATAACACGACGAGGGTGACAATCGTACATAGCAAGAACGATGTCCATAATGCCCCGAAAAAATCAATTTGAAGAAGAACTTTTTGAAAGTTTTCGACTAGCAAGTTTCCGGGTGTAATCGTAGGTGGAATTGAGTTATACGCCGAACTTGTTTGAGTTGCCATAACAAACATCCAATAAAACGGGAAAAGAGAAAGGGCAGAAGCAAGAGTCAAAAATAAATAAACAAACACTTTACCCATAGATGGTTTTCTTTTTTTAGCTGCTGTATTCATTTGCCTAGCCCCTCCTTCTCTTTTTGCCAATTCCAGATGTTAAGTACGTATTAATTGCAGCGAAAATGATGATGACCACTAGTAAGATAATCGCTGTTGCAGAAGCTGTTCCAAACGATTGAAGTTTGAATGCGTCACGGTATAGGTACATTACAACCGTCATCGCTTCGTCTCTCGTAAAGGCTGATGCTCCTAAAAATACCGTTGGTTCAGAAAACAGTTGGAGTGCACCGACGGTTGAAAAGAAAACAGTTAAAAGAATGAACGGCTTCAGCAAAGGCAAGGTAATGTGGATCACCTGTTGGAATTTACTGGCACCATCAATTGTTGCAGCTTCGTAGACATCATTTGGAATACTTTGAATACCAGCTAGATAAATAATCGTGTTGTATCCAACCCATCTCCAAAATACCATGATCGATATGGCTATCTTTGTTCCCCACTCTGAAGTTCCCCAGCTTACTGGATCAGCGCCGAACAATCCAAGCACGTAATTTGCCAATGAAGACTGGTGGTCACTGAAAATAACACTAAAGATCAAGGCAACCGCAACCATTGATGTAATGTAAGGCATAAAGATTGTAACTCTGAAAAAACTTCTGAAACGGAGAAATGCTACATTTAACAAAATTGCTAAAATGATACCGATCACAATCTGTGGAGCAGTACCGATTAAACCGATAACAATTGTATTATAGAGTGATTTCCAAAAAAGAGGATCTTCCAATACAATTTTGAAGTTGTTTAGTCCAACAAAGCTCATTTCCCCTAGGCCATTCCACTTTTGGAAAGCCAAATAGAAACTAAAAAGTGCTGGATAAAGACCAATAACGCCGAAGATGATGAAGAATGGTGCGATATATAAGTACGCGGACACTCGGTCTTTCTTGCTTTCAGATAAATTCTTTTTCTTGCCTTTTTTCCCTTTTTGATAAGTAGAGTCCATTTTCACTCCCCGTTTCCGCTAAAAATAATAAGGATATGGCTTCCGCGAGGTCACCATATCCATTAACAAGTTTGTTTTGCTTATGACTTTTAACGATTTACTAGATCTTGTGCACGTTTAACAGCTTCGTCCCACTCTTTTTCAGGGTCTGCTCCGTTTTGTACGTTTTTCAAAGCCGTTAGTATTTCGTTGTTTACAGGGAAGTATTTTACGCCTTTGTAGACAGCTGTATCGATATCTTGTGCAGCTTCAGCAAATACTGATGATGTTACTTGACCACCGAAGAATTCATCTTCGTTCGACTTGAATTCGTCCATTTCATAAACAGCTGGAGATGATGGGAACAAGCCTTTGCTTTGGAATGATTCTAATTGGTTTTCAGCAGAAACTAACCATTCAGCAAAGTCATATGCTTCTTGTGCATGATCTGTTTCGTTTGGAATCGCAAGGTACGACCCACCCCAGTTTGCTGCGAACTCAGTAGGAAGTGTAGCAACTTTCCATTTACCTACAGCATCAGGTGCATTTCCTTCCATCCAGCCTTTTAACCAACCTGCTCCTAACTCAACTGCAAATTCACCGTTGTTAACTGCATTTGCCCATTCAGGTGACCACATATCAAATTCTCCTACAACTCCAGCTTCGTTAAGTTCAACTGCGTAGTCGTATGCTTTTTTAACGTCGTTATCTCCTTCAGTGATCAACAATTCGCCTTCAGGATTCAAATACGTTTGTTCTGAAGCATCTAAGTAAGCTCTAAAAGCCATTTCGATACTATCAACAAAAGGTTTTCCAGTTTCCGCTAAAACTTTCTCTCCAGCTTCTTTAAACGCTTCTGGAGAATTAATTAACGCTTCTACCTCTGAAGGGTCTGTCGGTAATCCAGCTGCCTCAAATACATCCGTACGGTAGTACAATGCTTTTGGTCCAATGTCTGTCGGTAAACCGAATAGGAAATCACCTTCTGGGTTTGCACCTGCATTCCATTTCCACTCTAAGTATTGGTCTTGAACATCTTTAGCGCCAAGATCGTATAAGTTTTCAAAACTACCTTGTGCTTCTTTGAAACGATCAAATTGGTCAACTTCCAGCATTGCGATATCAGGGGCGCCACTTCCAGCTGATAAAGACGTGAACAATGCATCGTGATGTTCTGCCGTTTCTGAAGCTTTTACTTTAATTGTTACGTTTGGATTTTCTTCTTCGTATGCTTTTGCTAATTCTTCATAGTTAGTAGCTCCAAAAGACCAAAAGTTTAATGTTACTTCCTCGTTACCGTCCCCTGAACCCTCTGATTTCTCATCTCCGCTACATGCTCCAAGTGTTAAAGAAAGAGCTAGTGCTGCACCAAGTACAGGCCATTTTTTGTTAATCAATGTGTTTTCCCCCTTGTATTTAAATAATTTCTTCTACCCCAATGTAAATGCACTCTTTTCGATAATTAACGAAACCGGTTTCGTTAATCGATAAAAAAATTAGAATTAAACCGCTTACACGCTTAATATATAACGATTAATCAGATAAATCAATCTTTTTTTAAAAATAAATGTAAACCGGTTTCGTTAATTACTAGAAAATTCTGTATAATTAGCTTTAGACCGGCTTTTTGAACAAAAATAGCAAGGCAACTATTAACGATTAAAATAGCTGCCTTGTGTTTTCATTTTAGATCGTTAAATTCGTTGGCGTATAATCACCAACCCGCTTTCTTTACTCTAGTAAATCTTCCGAAATCAATTTAAATCCTTCAATCATTGTATCTTCTTCTACTTCAATCAACACACAACGTTTGCCGTTGTAATTGACTTGTTTGACGTAACGTAAGTCTTGAGGATTGATAGCAATATCCGCTACTTTCGTGCTGATTTTAATTGATTTTGACGTGTAACTCGGTACAATATGGCTAGCTTTCATTTCATAGGTCTTGTCTTCTACAACTTGTTGAAAAGCTCTTTCTACTTTTTCTGTACTAATGTCTTTCATACCACTCGCTTTTAATACACGTTCTACTTCTTTAACGTCCATCATAGGAGTTTCTTCATCATCGTCGTCACTTTCGGCTTCGATGACCAACATTTGATTGATTTCATCGTATACACCCGCAAGTGTTCTCGAATCGACTTCGTCTCCAATAACCGCTTTGATAATTTCCTCGAACACGGCTTTATCTTCTTCAGCCGTAACGATTTCATCGCCATTTAAGACATTTTCGATAAATTGGAAGTCAGGTTTATTAGCTTTGCTCGCTGCATACAAAACGTGATTGATATCCGCCGCATTGTCCGTAAAACTAGGGAACAAGAAACCGCCAATTGGCGAAGAAAGTTTAATAACAGGATCGACTAGCACGTTCGACTTGAATTCTTTCTCCATAAAGTCAAATACCAATGAACTTTTTGGTAGTTCGGTTTGGTTCATGCTACTTAAAATAAACGGTGTTGTATATGTTTCATCTCGGAAGTCCATTTCAGACTCATCTGATTTACGCTTTGTTGTTTTATGGTAATTTCCACGAATGAACGTAACCACTATGTCTTTTTCATATTGCACATCTTGAACCATCTTCAACGCAATTTGCTGCATATTTTCTTTCCATTCTGCGCTCACTTTTGATTCAAGTCCCTCATATAACAGGTGTTGCGTATGGTCGGTTTGTCCTTCTTCTTGAGGCTGAAACTTCACTTCAAACAACTTGATGTCGAGCTTGCCCCCTAAAACTTTTTTGAAATTAGCAAGAAATAACTCTTGTTGTTCCCGGTCCAACAAGGAAAACGAGCGACTTTCCTCGTGATAAATCTCACTGCTTTCCTGTTGAATGTAGACGTTGTAAATATCAGTGATTTTTAGTAACTCGCTATCTAGTTTAAAACGCTTGCGAATATCGGCTATATCTTTATTATTCATCATTATTCCAACTCCCTAGCTAATAAAATCCGTATGATGCAAAAAAGAGTATCAAAGCATAAATTAGCTTTTGACACTCCTTCAGTATAACAAGAATTAAGATGACACATCTCTTCTATCAAATAAAATTAGCGTTTCATTTCAAATGAACGCTGATGCAGCTGACGCATTTTCTCAGCTAGATCGGAAACCGGTCCCTCAATAATCGTATCTTTTATAACATCTCCAATAGCCAAATTTCGAACACGTGACGGCGCGGCTCCCATATCACTTGACCATTCAGCTAATTGCTTAGAAGAGCTAGCATAAACGATTCTCCCTAACCCAACCCATCCATGCGCTGCTGCACACATCGGACAATGTTCTCCTGACGTATAAACCGTTGCCTTGCTTCGTTCTGCAGATGAAAGATTAGTTGCTGCCCAACGCGCAATCGCAAACTCAGGATGCTGTGTATGGTCACCTCCCGCCACATGATTATGATCTTCGTAGAGAACATCTCCAACTTCTGAAACAAGAACTGACCCGAATGGTTCATCGCCTTTTTCTACAGCCGTTTCTGCTAATTCCACACAGCGTTTCAAATACTTTAAATCTGTTTCGGTAATCATGTTGCTCCTCCTTTAGCTAGCTCAAGAGTTAACTCGAAATTCCAACCGAAGCATTTTCGTACTGGGCATCGGTTAAAGCTTTGACGATGAAATGCGCCACATCTGCCCGTGGAATCGACTTCGCTTTTTCCGGTACACCTGTTGTAACTTCTCGGTACTTTCCGGTAAAATCACCATTTGTTAAGCCCATCGGTCGAACAAATGTATAGGTTAGCGCATGCGTTTGAATAACATCCGTCGCCGCTCGGTGATCTGTAAGCGCATTTTGCAACATTTTCATGATTAATTTCCCACTCACTCCAGTTAATTCGCCATGAACACCTGCAGAAGCCGTATAGACGATGCGTTTCACATCATGTTTTTGCATGCCGCTCACAATGTTTTTCGTCATTTCTTCAAGTTCTGTCGATTTTTTCATCCCTTGACTAGAACCTAGACATGACACAACCGCGTCGTGCCCTGCGATGGCTGCCGCTACTTCTACTGGATTAAAGGCATCGCCTTTTACCACAGTTAACTTGTCATGTGCAAGCTCTAGCTTTGCGGGTGTCCGCACAAACGCTGTCACCTCAAAACCTTTTTCTATTGCCTGCTTTACAACCGATTGACCAACACCACCAGTTGCACCAAATACGATGATTTTCATTGAGTTTCACCTGGCTTTCTTCTGATTGTACATTTGCATAGCTAACAAACAAATCCCTTAACCTTGTTACTCCACTATGTTATTGCCACATTTCTTGCAATGTATCCCTAAACAGCTCATCCAACAATTGTGTAGAATCTTTTGCTTCAACTCTGATTGATTTAGCATATGCTTCGAGTCGCTGTATTTCAGTTTCTAAAAAATCATTAATCACCGAAATGCGGGATTCAAGATCTAACTCATCACCGATTAACTTTCTCTTGAGTAAGTGCTCTACCGCACTTTTCAATTCACCTGCCGGGATCATCTCTTCGACCAATTCTTGAAAGCTAATCGGCGGCGTTGTATTGTACTTTTCAATCCACAGACATGCCAATATCGGCCGAAGAACATAAAAATATTTTTTTATTCTGACCTGTGAACCTTGCAAGTACTCACGGTAATTCTTTTTCGCCATATTTAAATAATGATTTAGCATGGAGTTTGGTAAATAGACATCCGATTCTAATGCTCGCATGTTCTCGACAAAAGAACCTTTTTGATAATAAATAATAGTGCTTCTCAACCATTCTAAAAGTGGCGGGTTATTTTTTCTAAAAAGGCGAAGCGCTTTCGTGATTTCCCAACCACTTATATCCAATAACTCATTGATGGGTTCTTCAATTACATCTCGCTTTGCCCCAATTCCTTGCGGGTCAATTGCAAGGTACCAGTCGGTCGGATGAATAAAAATAAACCGAACGTCATAATCACTATCTTTCGAAGGGAATCCCCAAGCCCTGCTCCCAGACTCAACCGCATATAAAATCTTCACTTTATATGTTTCTTCTATCTCTACTAATTTTTTTTGAATGATTGTATCCATTTTACATTACTCCTTATGCCACTGAAAAATTCACTTCATGCTGTATTCATATCTTGTTCATGCTAATTTGTCGATTTTGTTAATCCTCTAAAAACAAAAAACACCTATCCCTATATTCCGCAAGTTTCAACGAAAATCCTTTTCATTTGAACCGTTACTAACTATTTTCTGAGTCCGTTAATGGGAGAATGTATTGAGTTAACTGAAAATCCCATTCACTTATGATAACGTTCATTCTTCATTGTCCGAAACAGCACAATACCATTCAAGTGGCTTCTGCTTTATACTAAATATACTAAAGGGGGCAGAGACAATGTCCGAAATGGCAAGAGATTTTAAAGAGGCGTTCATCGATAAAGTAAAATGCCTATCTACTAGTTCACTATATTTGTTGAAATACATGGCGATTATTTTGGTGCCGTTATACATCATTTATTTATTTTTAAATTAATGAATCTAAAGAAAGGTGATTCCGTTTTGAGCGGAGTCACCTTTTTTGTATCGACTTTGTGAGTTTATCTTTGAAATTAGTTACTTATGATGCTACTTATCTGAATAAAGGACCGTAAGCAATCAGGAACTATATATGTTGAACCTCTAATATTTCGTAAAACAGCTCTGCGAAAGGTCACCATCTTTACTTCAACTTATATAACAATATTTTATAAAACCAAAAAAGATTCCCTTGGTAGGAATCCTCACCGATTTTTCGCAACAGGAAAGTGTTTGATGTTTTTCTTTCCCCATTCGTCCATCATTAAAACGATTGGAATTAGGCTTTCTCCCAAAGTGGTTAATGAATATTCTACTTTCGACGGAACTTCAGCAAATACTTTCCGATGGACAACCCCATCCTCCTCTAACTCTCTAATTTGAGTAGTCAGTACCTTATGTGAAATTTTGGGAAGCAGGCGGTTAATCTCACTAAAGCGCAACACACCCTCTGTTCCCAAATAGTAAATAATAATGATTTTCCACTTGCCGCTAATAATCGATAAGGTCAGTTCCTTTTCGCAATTATATTCGCCACTCTCAATTTCCCTTTTTATTTCTGACCGCAGATCACTCATAAGACTTCCCCCTTCTTCCATTTCTTCCTGAAAGTATCCTTTAGGTAACCTTCTCACAAAAAAGTGCGTTATTCCATTAATAAGAATTATAATTTAGAATAAACAGAAGATAGAGAATATTTAATATATTTTTTAAAAGTTTTGACCCTTCTCCGATGCTGCCCCGGTGTAAAGATTAGATCTTTATAGGTAAAAAATTAGATAGGAGCTGACAGAAATGGCAGGAAACAGAGCGGTTGTATACAGAGGTGCTGGAACAGTAACAGTTGAAGACATTAGCTATCCTGAACTAATCATCAGAGACGGTCCTGGGGTAAATCCGTTAAATGTAGGGCGTAAATGTGAGCATGGAGTAATTGTAAAAGTCGTTACAACGAATATTTGCGGAAGCGATCAACACATGGTGCGTGGCCGGACAACAGCTCCTGAAGGGCTTGTACTCGGCCATGAAATTACAGGAGAAGTTATTGAAGTCGGCCGTGATGTTGAATTTATAAAAAAAGGCGACTTAGTGTCTGTTCCATTTAATATTGCTTGTGGCCGCTGCCGCAGCTGTAAAGAGCAAGACACCCATATTTGCGAGAACGTAAATCCGGATCGACCAGGTTCTGCTTATGGTTACGTAGATATGGGTGGATGGGTCGGCGGGCAATCGGAATATGTGATGGTCCCTTACGCAGATTTTCAGTTGCTGAAATTCCCGGATAAAGATCAGGCAATGGATAAAATACTTGATTTAACGATGCTTTCCGATATTTTCCCGACGGGCTACCACGGCGCTGTTAGTGCTGGCGTGAAACCAGGAGCTACTGTCTATGTTGCTGGGGCTGGCCCTGTAGGTTTAGCCGCTGCCCATTCTGCCCAACTACTTGGTGCATCTGTTGTCATCGTGGGGGATTTAAACAAGGAACGCCTTGCACAGGCCCATAGTTTCGGCTGTGAAACTGTAAATCTTCGAGAACATCCGAACCTTGGGGAACAAATTGCTCAAATCCTAGGCGTACCAGAAGTGGATTGCGCTATTGATTGCGTAGGCTTTGAAGCTAGCGGACATGGCGAGGGCGCCGGAGAAGCACCAGCTACCGTACTAAATTCCATTATGGACGTTACTCGTGCAGGTGGACGTCTTGGTATACCTGGACTCTATGTAACCGGTGATCCAGGCGCTGCCGACGAAGATGCTAAAAATGGAACCTTGAAGGTGCGCTTAGGACTTGGCTGGGCAAAAGCTCATACGTTTGTAACTGGCCAAACTCCGGTTATGAGATACCATCGAGACTTGATGAAGTCGATCTTAAGCGGAAAAGCACAAATTGCCAAAGCGGTAAACGCAACGGTCATTACTTTAGATCAATCACCAGAGGCATACGCTGAATTTGACCATGGAGCTTCCAAGAAGTTTGTCATTGATCCCCATGGACATTTCAAAAAGTAAGCTGCTTGCTCCTCTGCTTATGGAAAACAAGGAGATTAATTACGTTGTGGATGATGCGTGGTTGGTCAGTATTGATATTTCCCGAAACCAAGCATGGACATTTTGATATAGAGAAGCGCCAGGATTATGATCCTAGCGCTTCTTTTATTTTGGGAGGGTGGGTAGAATACGTGAACAGGACTTGCCCTATATCTTCCTGCAGAAAACCTCATTTACTGATGAGATAGTTCGCCGTGCTATAGAGTGACCCAATAAAATGAGACAAGAAAACCGCTTGAGGAAAGTTGGTTTTCTCAGAGCGGCAATGCGTGCAGTATAAATTTATTGTGTAAGGACAAAATTGTTTAGGATCATGTCGTCTCTCGGAATGCGGTCCTTCTTTTTTTCAAACGAAAGGAATTGAGTTGATTAGCCCCGATTCTCCTACAAGCTGAGCTACATCATTTAATACTTTACCAGAAGTTCCCATTCGTTCCCTGTGCGCCACTCAATTAAACTAAACTCCTCAGAATCGTAATTCGATATTTAAGTATACTTTGATTTTAAAAGCTATGATAGAAAAAACCGTGCCTGTTATGGCACGGTTCTCTGAAAGCACATATATTTTCTGCTGGATCAATTGCTGATACTTAAATTTGTGTTCGTTCACATAGCATTTCCTTAAACTTATTTTCCTTTATTCTCTATTTCTAAGTCTTTTTGATATTTACCATTATTATATTTTGTTAGAGAAGGTATACCAGAGATATAACCAATACCTCCTGTTTGATTAATACCGATTTGTTCATCAATAGCTTTAACTAATTCCTCTTTGTTAACAGCTGTAATTGACTTGCTCGCTACTTCATCACCAGGATGTTGGAAATTACTGAAAATGTATGAGAAACCATTTCGGTCGTCTGCAGCAAATAATCCTGTTGCTTCCGCTCCTGCGGGGACAGATAAAATACGTTCTAATTTTTTCGTGTCAACATTATATGCCCAAACAAAGTTATTTGTGTGAGCACCACTATCTTCACCAATAAAGAGGGTTCTCATTGCTTCAGAATAACTTAAGTTATCCGGACTCGCTATTTTGTCTACATTTGCAGTGTTTCCATATGCATCAGCTTTAGGAAGATCTTCCCCTATTAGCAATCCTTGCATTGCCGGTGCTACATAAGAGCTATCAATAACTTTTCCTTCGCTATCTTTTTGACCACCTTGCAAATCCAATTGATAAGTTACACCAGTACTAATTTTTGGCAATTGGATATGGTCTGCCGGATCTTTTCCTGTTAAATCTTTTTCCATGCCCTTACTTTGATCGGCAATCGCCATATATACTTTTTTATCCTTTTCATTTAACGTTACACCTTCCATTTTATTAAATTCAGTAGTCGCACCAAGCATTGCTGCGTATCGACGTGTTTCAAGGAAAGCCGCTGCTTTTTCTTTGCCAGGTTTAAGTTTTAGATACTCTGTTTTACCATACGAATATTGTTTTATCGCTGTAAAATCTTCTTTAGGTACATCAGAAGTTTCAAAAATATCACTGAACGCAATACCACTATCAATAATATTTTTCACTTCTTCATCCGTGGAATGTCCTAAATTAATCCATTCTAAGTCTCCTGAACCACCATTCTTAGTGCCTGTTTGTTTAAATTTTGCTGCGTATAATGTACCCGCTGATAAATCTTTTGCTTTATCAGCTACATACATAAACATTCCTGTATTACTGCCATCATCACCATAAAATACTGTTTTGTTATCCGGCATTACTTTAGCTAACTCATGGGAAAAACGTCCTGTACTATAATGTTTTTCAACTGATGCTTCTCCATTTTTATCGACAGTAATTTCAGGAGTGTAGCCATAGAAATAAGGATTAGCCTTTGTTTTATCTCCAAAATAGGATTGGGCAAATGTTTCAACTTGGCTTCTTGTTTTTGATGTAGGATCTGCAAATTGACGAGCGTCTGGCTCATATTCTTCTGAACCTAAGTGTGTATTCCAAGGTGATACAGATCCATTACATGGAATCCAAAGTCCATTTACTGCTGAAAAATCAATTTTTTTAACATTGGCTGGTTCAAGTTCGCCAGTTTTTTTGTCTTGTTCCATCTCAGTTAAAGACATAGATGCTGGCACTAAACCGTAAGCTGATTGACCCGCAGCATCAATTGATTGATATTCATAATGTGTAACCATATAAAGTTTGCCATCAATTGGCTTTAACAAACTATTTGCATCCGGAGCATCTGAAACAAAGTATTCTCCATCTGTACTACTTGGATCAACGATTGGATCTCCGTTCACATCAATCGGTGTACCTGCAGGGATTTTTTCTCCTTTAACTGTTGCTACCTCATCTTCTGATTTAAAAAGGTAGTTATAAGACAACGGAAATGTTTTTACTTTGCCATTGCTATATTTCACATCAACCGTTGCAGTTGTATACGTTTTTACCATTTCATCAATAGTTGAAGGTGCTTTCATTCCGTTAAATTTAACAGATTCTATTTTACTATTATCCTTAGCTGCCGCTGCTGCCGGTGATAGTGCTGGCACTGCAATAGCTAAAGCAAGAGCTAGCGTAGCTCCTTTTTTCATAATTTTCTTATTAATCATCTAATAATTCCTCCTAGTAGATTTATATTTACAATTTAATTAAACCAAAACTATATAAAGGCAATGTTAATTTTTTGTGTTATTTGTATTAATTTCACAATGAGCTTTCCGATAAGGCCCTAAAATAAAACACGTGAAGTGGAGCAATTTTGGTGATCTTAGAGGCAAACAAAAAAGAGTAGCATGCTGAAATTAATCTTAGCATGCTACTCTTTTTTGACTGAGTGCTTATTTTTAACTAGAAACCTCACTTACTTATGATACGGCTCACCCTTCATTATCCGAAACGCCCGGTAAACCTGCTCCACAAGAATCAACTTCATCAATTGATGGGGAAACGTCATCTTCGAAAACGATAATTTTTCATCCGCCCGCTTTAACACTTCATCATGTAAACCGAGTGATCCTCCAATAACAAAGACAATTTTGCTGCGGCCATAGGTCATTAACGATTCGATGTCTTTTGCGAGCTGCTCCGAGGTTTTCATCTTGCCGTCGATCGCTAAGGCAATTACGTACGCGTCAGCGGAAATTTTCGCCAAAATTCGGTCGGCTTCTTTCTTTTTGACGATTTCCATGTCGGCATCACTCAATTGCTCTGGTGCTTTTTCATCGGCTACTTCGATTTCGTTAATTTTTGAATAGCTTCCAAGTCGTTTTGTATACTCTTCGATTCCGGATTTTAAATATTTCTCTTTCAACTTTCCTACACTGATAATTGAGATATTCACAACTTATCCCCCTTCACATTAAATTTACAAACAAGTTATACACAATAGTTATACACATACTAACAACCATTTTCTACATATTGTGCTCGATCAGGCGTTTGCCACAAGATACGTTGCAGCCTCTTTACAGTAATCACAACTTGTGGATAACTTTTCAGTTTCTGATAATTCTGTTAGTATAGGATAATTTTTAGTCTCTGCCACGAACACGTCTAACGCATGCTCCACGTGGGTTTTACAGCACTTTACCTCCATTATTTCCACCTCTTTCGATTTCCGAATATTCCACATAGTTATACACATTTCATTCATCTTTATCCACACCCTATTTTAACAGACCAAAAGAGTTCCGGATAGCGGAGCTTTTATCCTCTTGTGGATTGTTAACAATAAATTTACACGTTAAAAGTTATCCACATGCTTTTTCTGCTTTTCCGAGCTTTCCTTCTTCTCCTCGAAATTTCAAAATTTGATATTTGAATAGTATTAGTTCAAGACAATGAAAAAACGGAAGGTGACGACTCCTGCGGAAGAACGAAGTAATGAAGTGAAAAGTCGGGGTTGGATCCTTCATATAAGACAAGGTCGATGTCCCCTTAAATGGTGTGTACTTAGATTTCCTTTGGTTATACGAATGTTATATACTGATTTCACATACTTATCACTTTACTATGATACTTGGAGGAGATCTCATGATGTTCGAAAACAAAGTAGTGATTGTTAATGGTGGAACGGATGGAATTGGTAAGGAAGTGGTTCGTTTCTTTTGTAAAGAAGGGGCTACCGTTCATTTTACTGGAAGAGATCGCAACAAAGGCTCTCAAGTAGAGAGTGAATGCAACGAAAGAGCCCATTTTTACCAAGTCCACAACGAAAACGTGGAAGAAATCGAAAGCTTTTTTAAAACACTTGAAAACAATGAACATCATGTTGATATTCTATTCAACAATGCTGGTATTCTGTCTACAGCAATGGGGCCATTGTCTCGAGTAAAGCTAGATGACTGGAATCATTTAATTGCTGTCAATCAAACGGCTGTCTTCGCCTACATGAAATATTCTTTAGTCGTGATGAGTAAGCAACGAAATGGAGTTATTATTAATAATGCAGCGATCCTCGGAAACGACAAGGTTAATCCTATGCTACCAGCTTATAGTGGAACAAAAGCAGCAGTTGTCGCGATGACTCAAAGCACGGCACTTCGCTTTGCTAACCTAGGAATTCGAGTAAATTGCATATCTCCTGGCCCTACAGAAACCGACCTAGCCATTAATGCATATGGCGGAATAGAGAATTATGAAAAACAATCAAAGGGACACCCTAGAGGAAGTTACGGGAAAACAAGTGAGATTGCTGAAGTCGTGCTATTCTTAGCTTCAGACAAAGCATCCTATATAAACGGTGCAGAAATAGTCGTAGATGGTGGCTACTCCTTAAAATAAACAAATTCAGGGTGCAAAAAAGACGATTTTCCTATCTTAAAAAGAACCTTTCACTAGCGAAGGCGCGTCCACGGAGTAGGCGAAGCGACCGGAGCGATGGATTTCCACAAAAAAACTGCAGACCACTCGAATCAATCGAGTTTGTCTACAGTCTGAACCTGCATAGAATTTTCTATGCAGGTTTTCTATTTTACAATGCTGAATTATCCACAAGCTTTAATTTGAATTCGATCAACTCACCATCTCGATACGCTTTTACCGTCAGTTCATCGCCGATTTTCTTTTTATTGTATAAATGCTTTCGCAACTCGATAATATCTTCTATTGCGACACCATCCATTTCAATAATTACATCAAACTGCTCCATACCCGCCGCAGCTGCAGCAGAACCTTCTATCACTGAATTGACAACAACACCCGTTACAACGTCTTCAGGAAGGTTTAACGTGTCTTGACGAGAAGCTTGAGGCACTTGAACCAAATCCATCAGCGTCACACCCATAGCAGGTCGAATCATTTCTCCGTTTTCTTCAATCGACTCGATCACAGGAATCGCAGAATTGATGGGAATCGAAAATCCAATGCCTTCCACTTGCGAAGTCGCGATTTTCATCGAATTAATGCCGACCAATTGACCTGCTAAATTGACCAATGCGCCGCCACTGTTTCCTGGATTTATCGCTGCATCTGTCTGCAACACTTCCGCTTGCCAATCTTCTTGCCCATCCCCATTCAAATCCACTGGCACCGCTCGATCCTTACCAGAAACGACACCCATCGTCACCGAACCGGAAAAATTTAGACCTAACGGATTACCGATCGCAATCACTGTCTCTCCTTGTTTTAAGGCATCTGAATCTCCAAATTGAGCAACTGCCTGCACTTTAGTGCCGTCCATTTCGAGTACAGCTAAGTCGGTCCAAATATCACTTCCTACTAGCTTAGCTTGGACTTTCGAGCCGTCTGACAACGTCACTTCAATACCGCTAGCCCCATCAATAACATGATTATTAGTAACGACATAGGCAGTGCCATTTTCATTTTTATAAATTACACCAGACCCGGTGCCAACAGCTTGTTCTTGTTGCGGTGATTGAGACCAAAAATCCCCATTTGCTTGCAAATTACTAACTCCTACGACCGCATTCGCCGCTATATCAACTGCTTTCGTCACATCTGTCATGATATTAACCGAAACCGCCTTAGAATCTTCTTTAGCACCTTGCTCCACAATTTGCGTATTACTAGTGCCGTTATCCGGTCTCAGCTCTGGTAACGTATAGAACAATACCCAGACCAATAATGCACCCACTACAACTCCACCGAGACCTGCAGCAAACACACCTAAACGACTAGGTCTCTGCCTACCGTTCGGTGTTTGATTGTAATAACCCACCGCACTCATCCTTCCTCTTTCCTCTATACCTGTTTACCCCGCTCGAACCAATTATAAGACCTTTACAATTTCATTTTAAAAATTTCACGTGATCAAAGCAAGTCGGAAAAACTTTGTATATTTAACTTTCCTCTAGTATCAACAAAAAGAATAATTCAACACACTCAGAAGAAAGAGCGGAAGGCGGCGACTCCTAGGGGAAGGGGATCAGGACTAGCTGAAGACCCTGGACTGAGCAAAGCGAAGGAAGCGGCTGAAGCCGGCCCCCCTGGAAAGCGTCCGCCTGGAGCGCTTTCTTCTTTTATTACAAATAAAAAAGCCATCCAAAAGTCACTTTCATGACCTTCGAACAGCTCTTCCCTTACACAACGATTAATTTAGTCGGTATATTGGCATCGGTATCAAACAGATTCACATATTCTCCCGTGATAATCCCTTTTGACTGCAGTGTTTGCTCGACACTCATACGCGCTAAATCCTTCATATTATTATCTTTACTCAAATGCGAAAGATATATACGCGTCGGTTTTTCAGCAATCACTTCACTCATCGCCACTGCCGCATCTTCATTCGACACGTGACCCACGTCACTCAAAATTCGGCGTTTAATCGACCATGGATAACGACCCATCTGCAGCATTCCCACATCATGATTACTTTCAAACACATACGAATCAGACGCTTGAATAACACCTTTCATCCGGTCGCTAACATAGCCTGTATCCGTAATTAACGACAGCTTTCGGCCATCTGCATGAAACACATAAAACATAGGATCTGACGCATCGTGCGACACCGCAAATGATTCAATGTCCATCGAACCAAAAGTCTTCACCGTATCCATATCAAAATGGAATCGCTGCTCCACTGGAACGGCCCCAATCAACCCATCCATCGCAGACCATGTTTTAGCGTTGGCATAAATCGGCACTTTGTGTTTGCGTGCTACAATGCCAAGCCCTTTAATGTGATCGCTATGTTCATGCGTGACCAAAATGCCATCCAAATCGCTCATTTTTTTACCGATTGCCGCAAACAACTCTTCCATCTTACGACCACTGAGTCCCGCATCGACTAAAAAAGAATGTTCTCCGTTCTCGATATATGTGGCATTGCCGCTTGAACCGCTGGCTAATACACTGAATTGCATAGTAAAAATCTCCTTACTCTACTTCTTCTGGTGGTTTGTTCAATTCAATAACTCCGTCTTTTACAGCGTTCACAAAATAATCTTGTCGGCTACCATCTGACAGTTCGCCTCGAACATGCCAAGTTGGTACAAACATTTGGCGATCTTTTGATACTTGTACATGCACAGAGTAACCTAATTCTGTATTTAGAATTTTAGTGCCATATTCTAGCATGTTTTTTTGGTAAAGTGTATGAATTGCGGTGACCGCTGTCACTAAGCTTTTCGGCTCTTCATTTTCGATAATATTGGTGAACATTGTTTGTTCATAGCGGCCAATATTCCCCTCGTTATCCCAATACACCGTTACTTTCCCATCATCACTAAAATAAAGAATTTCACCTGCAAGCTTCTGAAAATAAACAGCTTTATTTAACTCTTTATCAATTTCCCATAACTCATAGGCAGTGCCTTCATACACATTTTGTTCCATAAACGTAGTTAACGCTTTCTCACTTTCTGGGTCACCGGCTGGTGAAACAGCTTTTTCATACGAAACCTGTAGTTTTTTCCCATCTTGAATATTAACCTGAACATTTTCTTTAGGTGCTTCTTTAGCCGTGAATATTTTCGTTTCTCCACGAATATAAGGCATCCCTTCCAAATTTTCAGGAAGGTTTGAATAGGTAATTTTATCAGCCTGCAACTTTTCATCCACTGAGGATTCAGAAAGCACTTCTACATTTTTCGCTTCTGTATACCGATTCAAATACAAGGAATACAAAAAGACGTTTAAAATAGAAAAGACAATGATAAAAATGGTCTTGGTTTTATTCCAATCCAAGTTCTCCCCCTCCTGTCAATTCAATCGGCAGCTCTGTCCAAATACCATTTGTTTTAACATACCAAGTTGGCTCAAAAATGA
The DNA here is from genome assembly GCF_001687585.2 of Planococcus halocryophilus. Classification (GTDB taxonomy): domain Bacteria; phylum Bacillota; class Bacilli; order Bacillales_A; family Planococcaceae; genus Planococcus; species Planococcus halocryophilus. The sequence goes on from NZ_CP016537.2 coordinate 3,398,845, forward strand.
TAAACGAATCATCTTCGCTTCTCGTCACATGATAAGCAGGCGTAACATCCGTTATCGTGGATCGTTCTTCTTTGTCCATTTGTCCAAGAGCTTTCAATACATCTTCTCCTGCAGCAAGTACGACCACTCTTTTTTCTGCTTCTGAATCCAATTGATAAGCTGGCCGAACATAACTATAAACTTGTTCTACCCCGTCATCTATTCCCCACATAATTTCAAGGTTTGTTGTTGTGGAGTTGCTGAAGACCGGTAAATCGGCTACGTATAATTGATACTCGATTTTCTGGTTTACTGAATTCATGCCAGCGTAGTAATACTGATCCGTCCAGCCACCATGAGCATTGATGTAATTAAGAGAATCAAATAATAAATCGGATGGAATGGCAGGGTCTGTAGTTTCAGCTTTTGGCTGAATGTAACTTATGCTTTTGGTGTTTTGATTTTCTCTCATAAATGCTCCAGAATCATCCGTATATTCTTGCGTTTTTAAATCAGCTGAGAATACTAATTCAGGACTATCTAGTAACGCTTCTGCAAATTTCGAAGTTGAAATTTCATCTAGTAAAAAACCAATACTCGTTTTCTCGACTTTATCTTTTTGCACATAAACCGGTAATACACCAATCGCATCATCTGTGACATAGGTATTATAGTCAACCGCTTGATCTACAATTTCTGTTTGAAACTGGTACAAGTCTTCTATGCGAAGATCTGCTTTATATATTCTTCCTGACAAAGTATTAATAAAGTATAAAGCTGGACGGTCATTAGCTGGCGCATCCCATTCAATAATTAGCCGGTCAAAAGAAGATTCTGGAATCGTTGTATCCACAATATTATTGATCGAATCAAAAACGGGCAACGGAACTAATCCTGGATAGTAAACAAGCGCTCGCTTTGAACTATGCATATAAGATTTAATCGTCGCTGGAGTTGCTTCATCTTGCACCATTCTTATATTGCTAATTTGCCAATTCTTTAAGGACTCAACCAATACGTTAATATCGTTTTGGTCGCTAGTTCCTGTGACATTTTCGTCATTATGAAATAGCAGTTTTACAGGACGTACAATTTCTTCCGTGTTTTTCGTTTCTGAAATCGGCATTTCTACCGTAGTAGTTGGTTCAATAATTTCATGTGTCGGCGTGAATGTCCAAATAGTAAAGGTTAACGCGAGACTCAGTAGGATGAGTAAAAACAAGGCGATCGACTTAATATGTTCTACATATTTCAATCCCACTCACCCCCGTCGTCTTCTTCAAATGGCAACGTAAAGAAAATACTTGTACCTTTTCCTAGCTTACTCTCTGCCCAGATGACGCCTCCGTGAGCATTGATCATTTCTTTGGAAATGGCTAAACCTAATCCCGTACCACCCATTTCACGAGATCTTGCACGGTCTACGCGATAAAACCGGTCAAAAATTCGATCAACATTTTCTTTTGGAATCCCCATTCCTTCGTCACTAATCTGAATCAATAGGAATCCTTCTTCTACCGTCATATTAAAGCGGACTTTCCCACCTTCAGGAGAATACTTCAATGCATTCGAAATAATATTGTCAATTACTTGTGTTAATTTGTCAGGGTCGATTTCTACAAAGTACTGCTCTTTAGGCAATTGACGTTTAAAATTCACTTTGTGTGACTTCGACATTTCAAAACGATCTATGATGCGGTTGAAAAAGACGTTGAATTCGACCATTTCTTTGCTCAATTCAGTTTCACTGGAATCCATTTTCGATAATTTCAGCAAATCGTTTACCAGTCGAATCATTCGCTCTGTTTCCGTTTGCGTTACATTCAAAAAGTTTGGTGCTAAGTCTGGATCCTGCCATGCTCCATCAGCCAATGCTTCTAAATAACTGCGCATTGTCGTCAAAGGTGTTCGCAATTCATGCGATACATTGGCAACAAACTCACGACGTTCAATATCAATTTTTTCCTGCTCTGTATTATCATGCAAGACCGCAATCAGTCCATTCACAAACCCTGTTTCTTTTTGGATGACCGAAAACGTTGTTCGTAATAACGTACTTTGCTCATACGAACTCAAATCTAACGTAACAGACTCTTTCATATCAATTAAATCTTCGAAAGTATATTCTTCTTCAAGGCCTAATACACTCGTTACCGGTCGGTTAATAACCGTTTCACGTGAAACATTTAGCAGATGAAGCGCAGGATCATTAATCAAAATAATTCGCCCTCGTCTATCGGTCGATAACACTCCATCCGTCATATTGGAAAGGACAGACGCCAGTTTGCGACGCTCGCTTTCTGTCGACTGTTGAGATTCCTGCAATCGATTCGTTAAATGGTTAAAGGCTCGAGCAAGTTGACCAATTTCGTCATCGCTATAAACTCTTACCTTACGGGAGAAGTTTCCTTTAGCCATTGCTTGTGCTTGCCTTCGCATATCTGCAATGGGTCGTGAAATCGTTTGAGCAACTAAAATTCCTAAAATCGCAGTAATAGCCAAGGAAATAGTCGTACCTACAGCAAGGATCGAGTTGATATCATCCATTTGGTCATACACATTTTCAATTTCGGCTTCAACATATAAAGTTCCGAGTAAGGTGCCACCTGTCGCAACAATCGGCAAAGTTCGCACCCAAATTCGCTCTTCACTTTCCTTATCTACATAGGTCTGCTCTAAATCGATTTCTCCTATAATAGATTGCCGAACTATATCATTTGTTGAACGCTGACCGACCAGTATTTGATTTTCAATAACTGAAGACGCTAGAATGCTGTACCGTGTATCTACAACGCGTATTTCATTAATATCATCTGATTGAAAACCATATAATACGGTACGCAATGTTTGCTCAAGCGTTGAATTTTCTTCTGTACGTTCTTTAATCATTTCTTCACGCACACTAAATTCTATGATTTCCATACGGTCCTTAATGGAACTTTCAAAGTTCCCTTTCAAGGTTTCTTCAAGCTGCTGAGCAAAATACAGACCGATAATCTGCATAGCCAGCAAAATCAGCAAAATATAAATTAACACAAACTTCACATGTATCGATTTCAAAAAATTAACTTTTGACATTCAACTACTCCTGTTCAGGATTTCGTAAATAATACCCTACGCCACGACGTGTCACAATCCATGCCGGATGACTTGGATTGTCTTCAATTTTTTCACGTAGACGTCTGACTGTAACGTCCACCGTACGGACATCACCAAAATAATCATAGCCCCATACCGTCTGCAGCAAATGCTCACGCGTCATGACTTGTCCAATATGCTTGCCCAGGTAGTGAAGCAGCTCAAATTCACGGTGAGTCAATTCGATCGTTTCCTCACGTTTTAAAACGAGATAAGCATCTGGTTGAATCGTTAAAACACCTACTTGGATATCATTGGAGTTTTGTCCTTCTTCTTCGGCAGGCGCTATATTTTGTCGGCGCAAATTCGCTTTCACACGTGCGATCAATTCACGCGTTGAAAAAGGCTTTGTGACATAATCATCAGCACCCAATTCTAAACCTAAAACTTTATCAATTTCAGAGTCTTTCGCCGTTAACATAATGATTGGAAAATCGAATTTCTTGCGAATTTCACGACATACTTCCATTCCGTCGCGATTTGGCAGCATAATATCCAATAACATCAAATCGGGTTGGATTTCACTTGCAATTTTAATCGCTTCGTCCCCGTCATACGCACAAACTACATTAAAGCCTTCTTTTTTTAAGTTAAATTGTAAAATATCTGCAATCGGTTTCTCATCGTCTACAACTAAAATTGTTTTACTCATCATTTTTCTCCCCTTTTTCTTCCCATCTACACCCTTTTTCTTGTCATTGCCCGTGCTTTACTACCCTATACTTTATCATTGTTTAGGGCATTTCGCATCTATCAGTAGCTACCCCCGCTCTGCCTCAAACGCTCAAAACGTATGTGCAATCCACAAAACAAGCCAAGCAGCCGCCCATAGGCGACTGCTTGGCTTGTATCATAACTACATTAGTTTAGAAGATTATCTCCAAACACTTGTAACGATGTTTGTTTGGTTGCGGTCAGGACCGACAGAGAAAATCGAAATTTGTACGCCCGTCAACTGAGAAATACGCTCTAGGTAATGACGTGCATTTTCTGGCAACTCATCTAATGATTTGCAGCTAGTTACGTCTTCAGACCAGCCTGGAAGCTCTTCGTACACTGGTTCGCACTCATCAAGCATGCGTAAGTTTGCTGGATATTCTGTGATCAATTCCCCTTGGTAACGGTAAGCTGTACAAATCTTAACGGTTTCAAGACCTGACAATACATCGATCGAGTTAACTGTTAAATCTGTTAAGCCACTAACACGTCTCGCATGACGAACAACTACGCTGTCAAACCAGCCAATGCGGCGTGGACGTCCAGTAGTCGTACCATATTCTTTACCGATTTCACGGATTTGTTGACCCACTTCATCGAATAATTCCGTTGGGAACGGTCCATCACCAACACGTGACGTGTACGCTTTACATACTCCGATAACGTGTTGAATTGTTGTTGGGCCAACTCCAGCACCGATTGTTACTCCACCCGCTACTGGGTTAGAAGATGTTACAAACGGATACGTTCCTTGGTCGATATCAAGCATAACGCCTTGAGCGCCTTCAAACAATACACGACGTCCATTATCAATTGCATCGTTCAATACTTTTGATGTATCTGTTACATATTTAGCGATTTCTTGGCCATATGCATAATATTCTTCCATGATTTCTTCTACAGTAAATCCTTCTGTTTCATAGAATTTCTCGAACAGACGGTTTTTCTCGATTAAGTTCATGCGCAATTTTTCTTCGAACACAACATGGTCCAATAAATCCGCCATACGAATTCCGACACGTGCTGCTTTGTCCATATAAGCAGGTCCGATGCCTTTACCAGTTGTTCCAATTTTATTTGCTCCGCGTCGTGCTTCTTCTACTTCGTCTTGCTTAATATGGTATGGCAATAAAACGTGTGCGCGGTTTGAAATGCGCAGGTTTTCAGTTGTTACACCACGCTCATGAAGACCTTTTAATTCTTTAACAAGCGCTTTTGGATCTACGACCATGCCGTTTCCAATTACTGATGTTTTCTCTTTATAGAATATCCCTGAAGGAATCAAATGCAATTTATACGTTTCTCCACCAAAAATAATCGTGTGTCCCGCGTTATTACCGCCTTGATAACGTGCAATTACTTCTGCATGTTCTGATAGAAAATCAGTGATTTTCCCTTTTCCTTCGTCTCCCCATTGCGTTCCAACTACTACGACTGACGTCATAATTCCGCACCTCCGTTAGGCATATGCCCTATCTCAAACAGTGTTTATTGTACCAATTAAACCCGAAACCGTCAATACAAAACAGAAGAAAACACGAACATATAAATGTGTTGCCACATTTAATGTTCGTGTTTAAAAGTCTCCGCCAGATTCATGTTGGCTCCAGTCGATGGTGACAAATTTATTATATTCTTTCACAAACGCTAGTTTAACAGTACCTGTTGGACCGTTACGTTGTTTCGCAATGATAATTTCAATCATGTTTTGGTCTTCTGTTTCTTTGTCATAATAATCTTCACGATACAAGAACGACACAATATCGGCATCTTGCTCAATACTTCCGGATTCACGTAAATCCGACATCATTGGGCGCTTATCTTGTCGTTGTTCTACTCCACGAGATAACTGTGACAACGCGATAACCGGTACTTCAAGCTCACGTGCTAACCCTTTTAATGACCGGGAAATATCCGATACTTCTTGCTGGCGGTTTTCACCGGATTTGCCGGGTCCCTGGATCAATTGAAGATAATCAATCATGATCATACCGAGTCCATATTCTTGTTTTAAACGACGACATTTTGCCCGAATATCATTCACGCGAATACCTGGCGTATCATCGATAAAGATTCCGGCATTGGATAAACTGCCCATTGCCATCGTCAACTTGCGCCAATCTTCGTTTTGAAGCGCTCCTGTACGTAGCACTTGTGCATCAATATTGCCTTCCGCACAAAGCATACGCATAACCAACTGTTCAGCACCCATCTCCAAACTAAAGATGGCAACATTTTCGTCTGTTTTGGTCGCGACGTTTTGTGCGACGTTCAAAGCGAAAGCTGTCTTACCAACAGAAGGCCGTGCAGCTACGATGATCAAATCGTTTCGTTGAAACCCTGCTGTTACCTTATCAAGGTCTCGGAATCCCGTAGGAATACCTGTAACGTCTCCTTTACGGGTATGCAGCAACTCGATATTATCATAGGTCTTGACCAAAACATCTTTAATGTGGGTAAAGTCACCGGCTTTTTTCCGGCTCGATACTTCCATCATTTTCTTTTCTGCTTCGGAAAGCAACGCTTCTACTTCATCTTCACGTGTAAATCCATCTTCTACAATTGTGGTGGCTACACGAATCAGTCGACGAAGCAATGCTTTTTCTTCAACGATATGCGCATAATGCGCAACGTTTGCTGCTGTTGGTACAGCGTTAGCGATTTCTGTTAAATACGATAAACCGCCAACGTCTTCTAATTCTTTTTTGACAGAAAGCTCTTCTGTCACGGTCACCACATCAATCGCTTTTCCGTGATCCGCTAAATTCAGCATCGTCTGGAAAATCTTTTGATGGGCAATGCGGTAAAAATCTTCTGCCATGACAATTTCAGCAACCGTGATTAGAGAAGGTGGTTCTAAAAAAATGGCGCCAATAACCGATTGCTCGGCTTCATGGTTGTGCGGGGGGACACGATCTATCGCTTCGTTCATCGGTGTCTCACCTTACGCTTCTTCAGTAACATGAACGCGTAGTGTAGCAGTCACATCCTGATGTAACTTTACAGGAATATTCGTATAGCCAAGCGCACGAATCGCATCGTCCAATTCCATTTTGCGTTTGTCTAATTTGATGCCGTGTTTTTTCTCAAGTGCCGTTGCTACTTGTTTTGTTGTAATTGATCCAAAAAGACGTCCGTCTGCTCCAGATTTAGCAGTCAGTTCGATTTTCAAACCTTCCAGTGTTTCTTTTAACTGTTCTGCTTCTTGACGTTCTTGGTCAGCTTCTTTTTGTTCTTTTTTCTTTTGACCATCTAATTTACTGATTGTTGCTTGGTTTGCTTCAATCGCTAAATTATTTTTTAACAGGAAGTTATGTGCATAACCATCTGCTACATTTTTAATTTCACCTTTTTTGCCTTTACCTTTTACGTCTTTCAAGAATATTACTTTCATTCGTTTTTTCCTCCTTCAGTATCTTCTAAAATCACCGCTTTTAATTGTTCAATGGCTTCTTCTATTGTTGAATTTGGCATTTGGGTAGCCGCATTTGTTAAATGACCACCACCGCCGAGGTTTTCCATAATTATTTGGACATTTACTTCGCCAAGCGACCGGGCACTAATACCAATGCCACCTTCTGAGCGCTCAGCTACGACAAAGGAAGCATTAACGTCTTTCATCGTTAACAAAATATCGGCTGTTTGTGCGATCAATACCGGACTGTAGACGCGCTCAGACTCACCTTTTGCAATAGCAATACCGTTGCTAACAAATTCTACTGTCTGAACGATTTTCGCACGTTCAATATAAGTTTCTAAGTCTTCTTTTAATATACGTTGAACGAGTACTGTGTCAGCTCCATTTGAACGCAAATAAGAAGCGGCTTCAAAGGTGCGGGCACCTGTTCTTAACGTAAAACTTTTCGTATCTACGATAATCCCAGCTAGCATCGCTGTCGCTTCTAACATGGACAATTTCTCGTGCTTTGGTTGGTATTCGATAAGTTCGGTAACCAATTCAGCAGTAGATGACGCATAAGGCTCCATATAAACGAGCATCGTGTTGGTGATAAATTCTTCACCTCTCCGGTGATGGTCGATTAAAACGACTCGTTCCATCCGTTGTAACACGCGTTCATCAATAACCATTGACGGTTTGTGTGTATCCACAACAACAAGAAGTGAGTTCTCGGTCATTTCAGCTAACGCCTCTTCAGGAGTTATAAACTGAGAAAACAATTCAGGTTCTCCCTCAATTACTTCCATTAATCGCATGACACTGCGATCGTAGGCATCAAAATCAATGATGATGCGACCTTTGACTTTATTCATGGCTGCCATTTTGGCTACGCCAACTGCTGCGCCGATTGAATCCATATCCGGCATTTTATGTCCCATAATAAATACTTGGTCACTTTCTTGGATTAAATCACGTAATGCATGCGAAATGACGCGCGCCCTGACCCGTGTCCGTTTTTCAACCGGATTGGTTTTGCCACCGTAAAATTTAACTTTTCCACTCGGATGCTTGATCGCCACTTGATCTCCACCACGACCAAGAACTAAATCTAAACCGGATTGAGCAAGACTGCCCAGTTCAACTAATGAAGCAGACCCGGCGCCGACACCGATACTCAAAGTTAATGCCAAATTATCTTTAGAGGTAACTTCACGAATATCATCCAAAATAGCAAATTTCGATGTCTCAAGCTCTTTTAAAATTGATTCATTAAATACAGCCATAAATCGTTCCGACGAAATGCGCTTCACGAAAATCCCATAATCTGCACCCCATTGGTTGACCAATGAAGTGACTAAACTATTGAGATTGCTTCGTGTTTGATCATCCATTCCTTGCGCAAGTTCGTCGTAATTATCGATAAATAAAACCCCGATAACTGTGCGATCCGCATAATATAGCGATTCGATTTCGACTTGTTCCGTAATATCAAAAAGATAGAACAAACGGTCATCCGCTTTATAATACACGCGGTATTTCCGATCACCTAACGCAATGGTCAGTTCTTTTTCTTCTGATTTCACAAGTGGATGAAAGTCTTCAGATAATGTATAAAGCGACTCACCGATTAATGTATCGTATTCCAGCATCGAAGTCATATAAGGGTTGGCCCATTCGATGTCATAATGTTCATTGACTAGCAAAATACCAATCGGCATTTCGAGCAATGCTTCTTCTCCTACTTTTTTCATTCGGTATGATAATGTTTCAATATGCTTTTCTGTGGCCTCATAAACTCTTTTTTCGGTCACCCAAGTGGCTGTAAAAGCCAGCACAAAAAGCAATGTAAAAATACCCGCGGCCCATTCTGACCAAAGCGAAATCAGAATTGCTGCGGCCATGCCGAGAGCTAGAAGTGCGATAAGTGGATATCGAAGTTTTCTTTTTCTGAAAAAAGCCGACATTATTCTTCAGCTCCTTATTTTCCTTTAAACTCGTGTGCTCGTTTAATCCAACCTCGGATATCGAATCCAAGATCTACGATTCCGACAATACTCGTAAATGACTGCAAAGGGAATGCCAAGATTGTGACCAGTACCGTCACCCATTTTGGCCAGCCTTCCTGGTGAATGTAGAAGTGGTAAAAAGAAACACCCTGCAAAAACAACAGGAATTGGAGCAGCACGGTGGCATTGATGAAAATCATGTACGCCATTGTTCCAGGTTCAAACTCTGATAACAACGACACAAGCAACACGATTAAATAATACCATAAAACAGATTTTGGCAATTTCATGTTCCGAAAAGGTGGGAATTTAGGAGCCATAATTCCAAAGCGTTTCAAGATCGGCAATAGAATAAGCAATAACACCCACACAACTGAGAAAACCACTAATACTAGTAAAACAGGCAATAAAGTTTCAAATGAAAACTGCAATTGCCCAACTAGTTCATTATAGTCTTCCATATAAGCGTCAGAAGCTCCTAATTTCTCCATCATGACAATAGCTTGTTCATATGATTCATCAAAGATCGACGAAAACTCTTCCAACACATTGATGCCAAATAGCCAAATTGACGCCACATATTGGACCATCAACGATATCAAGAGGACTAAACTAGCACTCATGAACATAAATAATTTGCTTTTCTTATAATAAATCGAAATACCAATTGCCAATCCTAGAGGAACGTGGATCAATGCTAAAGGTAAAGATAAAAGGCCACCGATGATAAAGGCTAGTATCAAGCAGACTGCTGCGAAAAGCGCAGAAGCTTTCCAAGGATATTTCGCACTGTACCAAGCAATTGGCAATGCCAAAACTAACGTACTTACTATACTTAAAACAGGCACGTAAACCGAAATTGCTAGCAGCACGGTAAATACGGTTGCCATCATCGCCCCATTGGTAAGTTGTCGCGTTTGTTGATTTTGCATATGACTGGATTTCCCCTTCTTTTGGGTATATTTCATCCTTGTAATTGTACCATGATTCAAGAACCTGAACAAAAGGAGCCGTCCCCCGTAAGGAGATAACTGCTGTAAAATAAAAGTGATATTAAAATTTTGATTTTTGCTATCATCATTTAATATTTCCTTCATATTTCACTGCATAAAAAAAAGACCGGTTTCCCGGTCTTAAGAATCGTAATTATCTTTCTTCCGCAACAAACGGTAGAAGTGCCATGATACGTGAGCGTTTAATAGCGATTGTCAACTTACGTTGCCATTTAGCGCTAGTGCCTGTAACACGACGTGGCAAGATTTTCCCTCTTTCAGAAATGAATTTCTTCAAAAGATCAGTATCTTTATAGTCAATGTGCGTGATGTTGTTGGAAGTGAAGTAACAAACCTTTTTCCGTTTTTTTCCTCCGCGACGTGGTGCCATATCGAATTACCTCCTTTACTTAATGATTAATCGTTAGTTTCCGTCCATCTTAGAACGGTAAATCGTCATCCGATACTTCGATCGGGCCGCTACCGCTTGAGAATGGATCTTCATCTACACGAGTATGGTTTTGCTGACTTGGGCTTGGTGATTGGTTCTGTTGATAGGAAGGCTGCTGTCCTTGTGAACGATCCGTATTGGCGCTTTTTGGTTCAAGGAATTGAACGCTGTCCGCCACTACTTCTGTTGTATAGACGCGTTTCCCGTCTTGTCCCTCGTAGCTACCAGTTTGGATACGGCCTTCAACACCTGCTAAGCTTCCTTTTTTAAGGAAATTCGCTGTATTTTCAGCTTGTTTGCGCCAAACGGTACAATTAATGAAATCAGTTTCGCGTTCACCTTGAGCGTTCGAGAAAGTCCGGTTTACAGCTAGTGTAAATCGAGCAACCGCCGCGCCGCTTGGTGTGTAACGAAGGTCTGGATCTTTTGTCAGTCTTCCGACTAAAACAACTCGGTTAATCATCAGAATTCAACCTCCTTCAAGTCAAAAAAAATTCAGTGTCTGTATCCTGTTTACGCGTCTTTGCGTACAGCGATATGACGAATAATGTCTTCGTTAATGTTCGCAAGACGTGTGTATTCGTTGATAGCTTCAGAACCAGCGTTTACTTTTACGATTTGGTAGAAACCTTCACGTAAATCGTTGATTTCATAAGCTAAACGACGTTTACCCCACTCTTTCGACTCGATGATTTCAGCACCGTTTGTAGTAAGGATGTCGTTAAAACGCTCAACTAGAGCTTTTTTCGCTTCCTCTTCAATTGCAGGCTGAATGATATACATTAATTCATATTCTCTCATCGTGTTGTCACCTCCTCATGGACTTGGGCCCTGCTGTATCCAGCGGGCAAGGAGCAAGCAATTCATAAATATTACTCACATCACTGTATTGTATCATAGTAACTAAGCTCTCGCAAGCATGTTTTTGACTTTCAAATCAGCTATACTTTTCACCATAGATCCTAAAGGACGTGAAGCCATGAAAACTTCTAAAATCATCGAGTTAAAGATGGATGAAATAGCACCCAAAGCACTGTGGTTTAATGCCGCTTTGCTGATTGTATTCGCTGTTTTTTATCATCTTTTTAATGAGCCGCTATCGTTCGGCTTTTCTTTAATAGGAATTTCTTTGTTTGTAACTGGTTATTTGGTGCTGATTGTTTTACATGAACTTTTTCACTTAATCGGCTTTGTATTATTCGGAAAAGTACCAATCTCTTCATTGAATTACGGTGTAAACCTACAACTCGGTATTGCGTATGCCACTACGAATAAACCTATACAGAATCACGCTATGCGCAAAGCATTGCTCTTACCTTTTTGGACAACCGCCTTTATCCCGACTGTTTTAGGATTTTGGTTTGATAGCCAAGTACTCGTTTTTTTAGGCGCTATGCTGACCGCAGGTGCTTTTGGCGACTTTATCATGTATAACGAATTGCGCAAAGAAAAAAACGCGGCATGGATCCTTGATGATCCTTCGCTGCCGCGTCTTCATGTTTACGATCAAAACCCTGATCATGAAAGCACTGATTAATTTCGGTGCTTTTTTATATTACTGAATATCTTACTTCCCAATTTCCTGTGGGGATTGGTTTTTTTAATAATTTCTCATCTTTTGCAAGGTAAACAAGCGTTTCGACAGCCTTGCCATCTACTTCTACTTGAATTTTCTTTTTATCGTACAAATCTATTTCAGGATTTCCCGAATAATCTTCAAGATAATCTAGAGCCGGCCATAAAACGTCTGGAATGTCGTATATTTCTCCTTCAACTTGGCAGTCCTTCGATAAAACCATTGCCGGGTAACCCATTCCTGTGTCGTATAAAGATCCTTTTGCCGTTGCTCGTTCTTCCACTAATTCAGCTTCATCCAAATAACAATGATACTTCCCGCCTTGTTTCAGCGTTCCGTATACAAATAACAACATTTTCAATTCCTCCATGCAAAAACCGGATGCGGTGAGGCATCCGGTTATTTTTTAGTTTTGTAACCTTTCGTTCAACGGAGCATTACGGTCGTTTCCGCTTTTAGTCTTATCCAGCTAAGGCGCCTAGCCCCTCGAGGTCGCTTCGCCCCTACCTGCAATGGCAAAGAACGCCATTACCTGCAGGGTCTCCAGCGCTTGTCGGGACTAGACAGGCGCCTCCGCTTTTAGTCTTATCCAGCTGCGGTGGCCAGATTCTCGGGTCATAAGCCATCCCAACTGTGCGGCAAAAAGCGCCGCTTCGTCGGTTTGTCTTATGCCTGTCGAATCTTAACGGCCATCCTCGCTTTTAGTCTTATCCAGCTGCAACGACCTGCTCCTCGGGTCGTAAGCCACTCTGGCTGTGCGGCCAAGAACGCCGCTTCGCCAAATCGTCTTACGCCGGTCGGAGCATGACGGTCGTTTCCGCTTTTAGACGTTAAATCTAAATAGCATTACGTCGCCGTCTTTGACGATGTATTCTTTACCTTCTTGACGTACTTTTCCTGCTTCTTTTGCTGCTGCCATTGATCCAATTTCGACCAAGTCATCGTAAGCAACTGTTTCTGCACGGATAAATCCGCGTTCGAAGTCAGAGTGAATAACGCCGGCACATTGTGGTGCTTTCATGCCTTTTTTGAATGTCCATGCACGCACTTCTTGAACGCCCGCTGTGAAATATGTTGCTAGTCCAAGCAAGCTGTATGAAGCTTTAACCAACAGGTCTAAGCCAGATTCTTTAATGCCTAACTCTTCAAGGAACATTTCTTTTTCCTCATCTTCAAGCTCAGCCATTTCTTCTTCGATTTTCGCACAAATCACGATAACATCTGCATTGTCTTTCGTAGCGAAATCACGGACGGTTTGTACGTATTCGTTGTTGTCAGCATCTGCAATTTCATCTTCTGAAACGTTTGCTACGTAAAGCATTGGTTTGATTGTTAATAAGTTCAAACCTTTTGCAATCTTCAACTCATCTTCTGTGAAATCGATTGAACGTGCCAATTGACCGTTTTCAAAGGCATCACGCAATTTCATAAGCACTGGCTCTTCTGCAACCGCGTCTTTGTCTTTTTGTTTTATTAATTTTGCTGCACGCACAATGCGTTTTTCGATGCTTTCCATATCAGCTAAGATTAACTCTAAATTAATAACTTCAATATCAGAAATCGGATCTACTTTACCCGTTACATGCGTAATGTTGTCGTCAGCGAAACAACGAACAACTTGGCAAATCGCGTCAACTTCACGGATATGAGATAGGAATTTATTGCCTAATCCCTCACCCTTACTTGCGCCTTCTACGATCCCTGCAATATCCGTAAACTCAAAAGCCGTCGGAACGGTTTTTTTCGGTTCCACTAATTCCGTCAATTTATCAAGACGCTCATCTGGAACTTCAACAATTCCAACGTTTGGATCTATTGTACAGAACGGGTAGTTTGCCGCTTCGGCACCCGCTTTAGTTATTGCATTAAATAATGTGGATTTCCCCACGTTTGGTAACCCTACAATCCCTGCAGTTAATGCCATAGGATGCACAACCTTTCCTCTATATAAAACGAATTATTTTTTACACAACCATTCCATTATAAGAACGAAACTTGAAATTGTCCATTTTTCATTCACTTTCAGCTTTTACTAAAACCTTTTTCATCTTTTTATTAAATTCCATACGAGGGAGCATCACACTATGCTGACAACCTTCACATTTAATCCGGACGTCTGCTCCCATGCGGATAATTTTCCATGCATTTGCTCCACAAGGATGGCCTTTTTTCATTTCCACTATGTCATTCAGTCCAAAATCCTTCATTTCCATGAATTTGTCTCCTTTTATTCATTGTTAGCATTTTTCGTTATGTTAGATTCCACAGGCGATCGCTGTACCATCAGCATGCGCGGGTAAGGAATTTCGACCCCGCGTTGATCTAAGAAGTCTTTTAAATCACGACGTATTTCTCGCGCTACAGCAAAATGCTGCATTGGCATCGTTTCTGCTGTAATCCGCATAACCACTTCAGTCGTCGTTAAATTTTGTACCCCGAGCAACTCAGCAGGCTTAATGATTTGTTCATATCGTTCTTGTAAGCTATTTAGAAACTCCATGATTAATTCTTCTACACGCTTAATATCCGATTCATACGAAATATTGATATCGACCACCGCAATTGAGTTATGAATTGAAAAATTCACAACATCCATTATATTGCCGTTTGGGAAAATAAATAATTCTCCAGTCCATGCTTTTACCTTCGTTGTCCGTAATCCAATTTCTTCTACAGTTCCTTCAGCAACACCGATACGGACATAGTCCCCTACAGAAAACTGGTCTTCAAAAATAATGAAAAAGCCAGTAATGACATCACGCACTAAGTTTTGTGCGCCGAACCCTACTGCCAATCCTAAAACCCCAGCACCAGCAATGAGTCCTGTAATATCGATCGTAAAGGCCGCGAGTATAGATACAACTGCTATGAAATATACAACATAAGCCACGACATTCGACAATAATTTCGATAAAGTTTGTTGTCTCCGCTCATTATAAACAAGCGGGCCTTTGATGCGGACAGAAAAAGTTTTCCGAATTAACATACGCAATACTTTCACCAAGACAATTGCAACTACCGTAATTAAAATAACTTTCAAAAAAACAACGAATAACCCTACCCACATGGCTTCGTCAGACATTACGGTTAAAATCCGTTGTATTATTTTTTCAACATTCACTCTTTCACCTTCCCGGTTTTTACATCAAATTAAAATTATACATAACCGAAACGACTAATCCGACTACTACTATCCCTGGCAATAAATTTGCTACTCTAATCTTTGTTACACCCATCAAATTTAAACCAATGGCGACAATCATAACACCGCCTGTTGCACTCATTTCTAAAATAAACATATCTAGCGCATCAGCAGGAATCGCCAAACTAATTTGAGTAGCAAATAACGCGATCAATCCTTGATAGACAAATACAGGGATTGCCGCAAGCATAACGCCAAATCCAAGTGTAGAAGCTAAAATAATAGAAGTAAATCCATCTATAATCCCTTTAGAGATTAGGACCCCATGCTCATTACTGAGGCCACTTTCCATCGCCCCAATAATCCCCATTGCTCCAATAACAA
Source organism: Planococcus halocryophilus (assembly GCF_001687585.2). GTDB lineage: Bacteria > Bacillota > Bacilli > Bacillales_A > Planococcaceae > Planococcus > Planococcus halocryophilus. The sequence continues at coordinate 3,414,630 of NZ_CP016537.2, forward strand.
ATATTAACGTCGCTGTTACAAATCCTTGCGCTAAACTACCTTTGCTTTCTTTTGCTCCCAGTATACGTTCAATCCAATGACCAAAATCATTTAACTTGCCTTCTAAATTTGCCCACTCTCCAATAACTGTACCTAGCACTAAACTGATGATGACAATTACGAAGTTTTGACTTCCTAATCCCATATCCAGCCCCAACACAATTACTGATAAGCCAATTACATACATAACCGTTTCTTTCATTTTTTCAGAAATATTTCGAAGAGCTCTTCCAAGTATGGTTCCCACTATAATTAATACTGCATTTATCAATGTTCCTAAGAGAACCATTACATTTCTCCCCCTTCACCCTTGCCTCATTTACAGCAAGTTCCTCTTCTCCCTCTTTTGAGAGCGTTATTTAGTTTTCTGCTTATCAAAAACAGAACCTATTCCCCTTTTCCAGGAAATAGGCACTCGTCAGCTTAATAATTCTAAAATCCGTTCTAAATCGTCTTCCGAGAAAAATTCTATCTCAATTTTCCCTTTGTTCTTGTTTTTCTTAATTTGAACTTTTGTACCAAAACGATCTCTCAGTTCTGATTGTTTTTCTTCTATAAAAATATCTTTCTTTTTCTCAATTGTTTCACGTGGAACATTTTCATTTAAACGTTGTACTAGATTTTCCAATTGACGAACATTCAAGTTTTCCTTAACCACTTTTTCAGCAGTTTCCGGAATAAGTTTCTTGCTTCTCAATCCTAATAATGTGCGTCCATGACCCATTGATAATTCTTTGTCAGAGATGAGTTTCCGAACATCCTCGGGTAATGACAAAAGACGAATATGATTGGCAATATGAGGACGACTCTTACCTAAGCGGAAGGCTAGCTGCTCTTGAGTTAAGCTTAAAGCTTCCATTAACTTTTGGTAAGCTTCTGCTTCTTCAATCGGTGTTAAATCCTCGCGTTGAAGGTTTTCTAATATAGCAAGTTCCATCATTTGCTGATCTGATAGATCTTTAATAATCGCTGGAACTTTTTTCAATTTAACTAACTTCGCTGCACGGAAACGACGTTCGCCAACCACAATTTCATACTTCTCTCCCGCTTTCCGTACGACAATCGGCTGTAAAATCCCATGTTCTTTAATGGATTCTGCCAATTCCTCTAAAGCTACTTGCTCAAATATTTTTCGTGGTTGATATGGATTGGCTTGGATTTCGCCAACATTGATTTGGTTTACTTTATCTGTATCACTAATTGTCTCTCCAGGAAACAATGCATTAATGCCTTTCCCTAATCCTTTAGCCATTATCAATCACTTCCTTTGCCAATTCTAAATACACTTCTGCGCCTCTGGATTTCGGATCATAAATAATAATTGGCTCTCCATGACTCGGTGCTTCACTTAATCTTACGTTTCTTGGAATAATAACTTTATACACTTTATCCTGAAAATACTTTTTCACTTCTTCAATTACTTGCACACCTAAGTTTGTACGTGCATCTAACATTGTCAGTAAAACACCATCAATCATCAAGTCGTGATTTAAATGTTTTTGCACTAATCGAATCGTGCTCAATAATTGGCTTAGTCCTTCTAATGCATAATATTCACATTGTACTGGAATAATGATTGCATCAGAAGCTGTTAATGAATTCAAGGTCAATAATCCTAAAGACGGTGGACAATCAATGATTATGTAATCGTACATATCTTTGACTTCTTCTAACGCATTTTTTAAGCGGGCTTCTCTTGAAATGGTTGAAACCAATTCAATTTCAGCTCCAGCTAAAGAAATAGTGGCAGGAACTACATGCAAATTTTCTACCTTTGTTTCCATTATTGTATCTTTTACAGAGATGTCATCGATTAACACTTCGTAAATGCATTTTTCGACGTCGCCTTTGTTGATCCCTACTCCACTCGTAGCATTTCCTTGAGGATCGATATCTATTAAAAGAACTTTTTTGCCTAAATAAGCAAGGCAGGCACTTAAGTTCACTGAAGACGTTGTTTTTCCTACGCCGCCCTTTTGATTGGCGATCGCAATAGTTCTCCCCACACTTGCACCAACTTTCTTTATTACTTTCTTTATTTTACTGCGGAATCTATATTTTAGCTATTTTATTGACGTTAAAAACAGCTTGATACAACATTTTGTTCGCTAAAGATCAGAACCTTCCTTTCATAGGTGGTTCCTATTTTTCTATTGTATCAAAATTTTTCAACAATACGATGTTCTAATCATTAAAAAAGCTCTCTCCAAACTTGGAAAGAGCTTTTCGTTATTTTTTCTTCGGAATTTTAACGGTGATTTGGTAGTATTCTTCGTGTTCTTCTTCTTCTGTAGTTAAATCGATGCCGCTTTTAGAAACCATGCTTAAAGATTCTTTAATCGTATTCATCGCAATGCGCATATCTCTACTAAAGGCTTTTTTAAGGGCTTTTGGTTTTTTTGGCTCTATTGAAAGTAATTTAGTTACTTTCGCTTCTAATTGCTTTACGTTCAAGCTTTCTTCAATGGTTTCATCAAATAACTTTTTTTGTTGTTCTGCATCTTTTACTTGCAACAAAGCTCTTGCATGCCGTTCTGTTAACAGTCGATTAAGTAAAGCTGTCTGTATTTCTTCCGGCAATTTTAACAGACGTAGCTTATTTGCAACTGTTGATTGGCCTTTACCAAGACGTTGTGCTAGAGCTTCTTGTGTAATTTCTTGTATATCTAACAAGTTCCGGTAAGCATGCGCTTCTTCTATCGACGTAAGTTCTTCGCGTTGAAGGTTTTCTATCAAAGCGATAGATGCCGTTTCTTTATCACTCAAATCACGAATAATGGCCGGTACTTCTGTCCACTCGAGCGATTTCATTGCACGGAAACGTCGCTCACCAGCGATTATTTCATATTCGCCTTCTCTTTCAGAATTTCTGACTACGATCGGTTGAATAACACCATGGACATGGATGGTCCGTGCAAGTTCTTCGATCTTTTCTTCATCAAAAATTGTTCTTGGCTGGTATTTATTTGCGTGTATTTTATCGAGCGGCAATTTCATGACTTCTTCTGACGCTGAACCTTTGTGTTCTGCTGTTTCCTTCTTCGCTGTATCATTTGCTTTATCTCCGCCTCCGAAGAAACGAGAAAAAGGACTTTTCATCCTCAAGCACCACCTTTTACAAGCTCACTTTTTAGCTGAATATTAATCACCTTATTGCTCTCAAAATTAATGTTCCACGTGAAACATTATGAGATTGGTGACTTGTTTGGTACTCCAGCTTTCCGCGGATATTTCTTTGGTGTTTCTTTGAATTTTTTAAATACTTGAATGTACCGTTCGCTTTCCTCTATTGGTAATAAGAAAGAGTGAACGGCTTCTAGCTTTACACCTAGTTTTTGCAATGCTTTTTCCGCATCATCTAATTCATCTGAAGCTGTGGCTGCTTTCATTGCTGCAAAGACGCCGCCTTTTTTAACAAGCGGGACACATAGTTCGGCTAGTACTGATAACCGTGCCACAGCACGTGCTGTTACGACATCGTAGCTTTCACGATGAGTAGATTGCCCAAAGTCCTCTGCTCTTGAATGAACAAATTGAACTTTAGTCAATCTAAGTTCACCACTCAAGTGTTGAAGAAATTGAATGCGTTTATTTAAAGAGTCCACTATCGTAACCTCAATATGGGGAAAACAAATTTTTAGTGGGATACTGGGGAATCCTGCACCGGCACCAACATCACAAATTTTCATAGGTTTTGTGAAATCCAAGTAAAATGCTGCAGTTATAGAGTCATAAAAATGTTTTAAATACACAGCCGATTGTTCTGTAATTGCCGTGAGGTTCATCTTGTCGTTCCATTCAACTAGTTCTTTATGATAGATCCTGAATTGTTCGAGTTGTGTATCGGTTAAGACGATCCCTTTTTCACTGAGGGCATCTTTAAACTGTTGTTCATTCAAACTAGCTTCCTCCCTCTTTCTTACTCTTTATGTAAATTAAGAAATGGACTGGTGTGAGCCAGTCCATTCTATTGTCTAGCTTATGCCTTTAGTTGACTTGCGTTAATTAGAAGAAAAATTTTCGGCTTTTCTTATTAAACAGAGATTTTCGCAATCTTTCCTTGTTCAATATACACCAATAAGATAGATATGTCAGCCGGATTCACACCAGAGATGCGTGACGCCTGCGCAATTGACAACGGGCGAACTTCTGCCAGCTTGCCGCGAGCTTCAGTGGCAATTCCAGAGATTGCATGATAATCGATATTATCAGGAATCTTTTTGTTTTCCATTTTTTTGAGTTTATCAACTTGCATCAATGATTTCTCAATATAGCCTTCATATTTAATATGGATTTCAACTTGTTCTTTCACTTCATTCTCGAGTTCTACAGGAGAAGCGATTAACTGTGAAATCATATCATAAGTCATTTCTGGACGCTTCAATAAATCCGCTCCACGAATGCCATCTTTTAATTCACTACCCCCTGCATCGCGAATCGCTTGCTGGGTCATTTCATTTGGCTTGATCATGATGCTTCTTAAGCGTTTAATCTCGTCTTCAATCCGCTCTTTTTTCGCAAGAAACTTCACATAACGATCTTCTTTCACCATACCAATCGCATATCCAAGTTCAGTTAAACGCATATCTGCATTGTCATGACGTAGCAATAAGCGATATTCAGCACGTGATGTTAGTAGACGATAAGGTTCATTTGTCCCTTTTGTTACTAAATCATCGATTAATACACCGATATATGCATCAGAACGACTTAAGATTACTTCTTCTTTGCCCAATACTTTTGCAGCTGCATTGATTCCTGCCATCAGTCCTTGACCAGCTGCTTCTTCGTAACCGGATGTTCCATTAATTTGTCCTGCTGTATAAAGATTTTCGATTTGTTTTGACTCTAACGTCGGCCATAATTGTGTTGGAACAATCGCATCATACTCAATGGCATATCCTGCACGCATCATTTCGGCCTTCTCAAGCCCTGGAATCGATTCTAAAAGCTTCCGCTGGACGTGTTCAGGTAAACTAGTTGAAAGGCCTTGTACGTAAACCTCACGCGTATTACGGCCTTCTGGTTCTAAAAAGATTTGATGACGCGGCTTATCGTTAAAACGCACCACTTTATCTTCGATTGAAGGGCAATAACGCGGACCCGTTCCTTTAATCATTCCAGAATACATAGGTGACAAGTGAAGATTATCATCTATTACTTGATGAGTTTCTTCATTTGTATACGTTAGCCAACATGGTAATTGATCCGTAATGTATTCAGTCGTTTCGTAACTAAATGCACGCGGTACATCATCTCCAGGCTGAATTTCTGTTTTGCTGTAATCAATGCTGTTACTGTTTACACGCGGAGGTGTTCCTGTTTTAAACCGAACCGTTTCAAAACCAAGTTTCTCCAGGTTTTCTGCCAATTTAATAGAAGGTTGCTGATTATTCGGTCCGCTAGAATAACGCAGATCCCCAATAATGATTTCCCCACGCAAGAAAGTGCCTGTCGTAATCACGACAGATTTTGCCCGGTAAATACCTCCAACTTGAGTAATCAGGCCTTGAATTTTGCTATCTTCAACGATCAATTCTTCTGCAATTCCTTGGTGCAAGCTTAAGTTTGGCTCTTCTTCCATCAAGCGTTTCATTTCTTGTTGGTAAAGAACTTTATCAGCTTGTGCACGCAGTGCGCGAACAGCAGGACCTTTAGCTGTATTCAGCATTCTCATTTGAATGTGTGTTTTATCGATAACGCGCCCCATGGCTCCGCCAAGTGCATCTATTTCCCGTACGACTATACCTTTCGCTGGCCCACCAATAGATGGGTTACATGGCATAAATGCGATCATATCCAGATTCATCGTCAAAACAAGCGTTTTAGCGCCCATTCGCGCAGACGCAAGAGCAGCTTCCGCTCCTGCATGTCCGGCTCCTACAACGATGACATCGAACGTGCCTGCTTCGTATTGTGGCATGTTCGTTCATTCCCTTCGAGTTTTATTTCCCTAGACAGAACTGAGAGAATAATTGGTTTAGGAGACCGTCATCTGCGGTATCTCCAATAATTTCACCAAGAAGTTCCCACGTTCGAGTAACATCAATTTGAATCATATCTACAGGAACTTCCATTTCAGCGGCTTCAATGGCGTCTGAAATGGTTTTATGTGCCTGATGCAACAATGCAATGTGGCGCACATTGGATACATAAGTCATGTCCCCTGCTTCGATTTCTCCTTTGAAAAACAAAGCAGCAATCGCTTCTTCAAGCTGATCAATGCCTTCTTCTTCAACTAATGAAGTCGTCACTAACAATTTATCGCCAGCTAACTTCTGCACTTGCTCCAAATCGATTTTCTGTGGCAAGTCGGTTTTATTGATAACGACAATATAGTCCATATCTTTAACCGTTTCAAACAACAGTTCATCTTCTGGTGTCAGCGCTTCTGCATAATTTAACACGTAAAGGATCAAATCAGCTTCTTTTAACACTTTTCTTGAACGTTCAACACCAATTCGCTCTACAATATCTTCTGTTTCGCGAATCCCAGCTGTATCAACTAAACGTAATGGAACACCACGGACATTCACGTATTCCTCTATTATATCACGGGTAGTACCTGCGATTTCTGTGACAATTGCTTTATTTTCTTGAACAAGACTGTTTAAAAGAGAAGATTTCCCGACATTAGGACGTCCTAAAATGACGGTTGAAAGTCCTTCTCTCAAAATTTTCCCTTGTGAGGATGTTTGCAGCAATTTATCGATTTCCAAACGAACCCATTTCGATTTTTCCAGCATAATCGGACGTGTCATTTCTTCCACATCGTCGTATTCTGGATAATCGATATTTACTTCCATTTGAGCAATCGATTCAAGTAAGGCTTGACGCAATGTGCCAATTAGCTTTGATAGCTTGCCTTCCATTTGGTTAAGTGCAACATCCATGGCACGATCCGTTTTTGCGCGGATCAAGTCCATAACCGCTTCTGCCTGAGACAAATCGATTCGGCCATTTAAAAATGCTCGTTTCGTAAACTCACCAGGTTCAGCAAGCCTTGCCCCTGCTCGTAGCGCCAATTCAAGCACTCGATTTACCGAAACAATTCCACCATGGCAGTTGATTTCAATAACATCTTCACGGGTGAAGGTTTTAGGTGCTTTCATGAGTGATACCATAACTTCTTCCGCGATTTCTCCGGTAGCCGGATCTTCAAGATGCCCATAATGGATAGTATGCGTTGCTTGAGAAGCTAACGCTTTATTGCTTGGAGCTCGGAACAGCTTGTCCGCAATTGCAACAGCTTCAGGACCGCTCAAGCGGACAATTGCGATTGCTCCCTCTCCACTCGGTGTCGATATGGCAGCGATTGTGTCGAATTCCATGATGTTCCCCCCTCTTAAGAAAAGCAGCAACTTATGCTCTGTGGATAACAATCAGAGCAGTAGCGCAGCTTGATTACAAAAATATATAGTCTTCTCTTTATTTTTTGCTTAAAAAAAGTTGTCCACATGTGGACAACCAGTAAATGCACATGGCTTTCTAACATACTACAATAGCATAAAGCACTCGAAATCGAAAGACACAGTACTTCATATTGCTAAATTTCGTTAATTTAGCATAAAAAAAACCGCCTAGATGGCGGTTTTTTTTATTTATGAGGTTCGATGACAAGATATCGATTAGGATCTTTGCCTTCAGAATACGTATCAATGTCTAAACGTCTTGACAAGGTTTGATGGATAACTTTTCGTTCGTAAGATGGCATTGGTTCAAATTGAACACGACCACCTGTCCGAATTGCTTTATCCGCCATACGATCTGCTAATTGTTCCAGCGTTTCTTGACGTCGTTCACGATAATTTTCCGCATCCAATTGAATCATCATAAATTGATTTGAATATTTATTGGCAACAAGTTGAGCAAGTTGTTGAAGAGAATTCAAGGTTTGTCCTCTTTTGCCGATCAACATGGCTACTTTTTCGCTTTCCAGATAAAAATTAACTTTTTTATTGCCTCGCTTTTCATGAGTGATTGATAAATCATCAATTTTCATGTCTTTCGCGATGGATAAGATGTAATTCTTCGTTTCTTGAATTGCTTTTTCATTTGAAAGAGCAGGAACTTCTTCCTTTTTCTCTTCTTCAAGCGTTGTTACAGGTGATTCAAGAATGTCAGCAGCTGGTTCTGGCGAAGTTTTTTGTTCAGAAAATGTTGTTTTTTCAATGACAGTAACTTCAATCTCTGCTTTTTTGGCACCAAAACCGAAAAACCCTTTTTTCTCTTCTTGAATGACAGTAATCTTCACTTCTTCACGTGTAACTTGGAGTTTTTCTAATGCTTCAGATATCGCTTTTTCAACAGTTAAACCCGTTTGCGTAATCTGTTTCACTTTTTAGCCCCTCCTGCTTTCGTTTTAACAGGCTCTTGTACCTCTTTTTTCTCCCACGGACGATAAATTACCAAATTTTGGATAAGCGAAATGATATTTCCGATAACCCAATACAATGTTAGGGCCGAAGGTAATACAATACCAAATCCAATGATCATCACTGGCATGAAATACATCATGATTCTCATTTGAGGATTGTCCATCGCTGGTCCTGTACGCAAAACGACGAATTGCATCAATCCGGCAATAACCGCTAAAATAATACTCGGTTCTGCGAGTGGGAAAATAAGAAATGCTCCTAAATCGATTTCAGGCGTATTATTCATCCGGCTAATTGCGTGATAAAAACCAATTAGCACAGGCATTTGGATGACTACAGGCAAACAACCTGCCATTGGATTAACGCCTTTTTCTTGGAATAATGCCATCATTTCTTTTTGGTATTTCTGTTGTGTAACAGCATCTTTAGACTTGTATTTTTCTTTTAACTTAACAAGTTCAGGCTGTACTTCTTGCATACGTTTCGAACTTTTCGTTTGTTTGATCATCAACGGCAACATCACTAATCGAATGATAATCGTTACTGCGATAATCCCGAAACCGTAAGTTCCTAATAACCCTTTAAAGTATGTGATAGTGGAAACCAATGGCCAAACGATAAATTCATTCCAAAAACCTTCACTTTGGTCACTGATTGGCTGATCAAACTCTGTACAGCCAGAAAGCAGCAAGGTTACTGCAATCAGTGAAAAGAGCAAAACTAATTTCTTATTCACCTTTTTTCCCCCAAACTAATCTCAATTACTTCTATAATAACATCTATTTTGCGTAATCTTCTACTTCCTCGGTAATGTACGAGCAATTTTCAATACATGTTCGAGACTTTTCTTGCTTTCATGAAAATCTAATGTGGCCGCCTGTGGTCGGGCGATGATAATGTAGTCCGCATTTGGCAATAAATCATCTTTCAATTCCAAGAAAGTTTGCCTTATGTAACGTTTAATGCGATTACGTGCTACTGCGTTTCCAACTTTTTTACTGACAGAAAGTCCTACACGAAATTCAGGCTGCTCGCTTTTCAATACATACACGATAAACTGTCGATTCGCAAAAGATTTTCCTTTTTTAAAGATATGCTGGAACTCTTTGTTCTTCTTGATCCGTTGATCTTTGTTCATTATTTCACCTGCTTATTTTACTACTCCCCGCTCAAAACGAGCTGAAAAGAAAAAAAAAGACCACTGATGCGGTCAGTGGACTTAAGCTGATAATACTTTTCTTCCTTTACGACGACGAGCTGCGATAACGCGACGTCCGTTCTTTGTGCTCATACGTGCTCTAAAGCCGTGTACTTTGCTGTGTTTACGTGTATTTGGTTGGTATGTGCGTAATGTCATATATGACACCTCCTATATTGAGAGTTAACTATTTTTCTAAAGACAGTCCTGTACATTATAAGGGTCTACGCGTGTAAATGTCAATGTTTCATGAAAAAAACACCTCAAGCCGCTCTCCTCCACTTGGATCAAGTTATCCACAATCCTTCTTTTTTTCTCTTAATCTCCTGTTCACTCTTTTTTCTTGAAAAATAATTATCCACATGCCTTATCTACAGTTTTTTAACATACAAACCCCTTGTGGATAGATTAATTGTGCAGAAAAAAAGATATGTGGATAACTTAAAGAACTTCTTGTATTGTCTATTCTTTTTTGGTAACATTAACTTGTTTTCACTTGTTAACAATTTTCAACTCAAATAAGTTATCCACAAATTGTGGGTAAGGTGTGGATAGTTGCTCACCAGCTTGTTTACGAATGTTATCCACAAGCTGTGATTTTGTGTATGATATACTTTAAAATATCGTTAAATATAAAGGAGACGAGCTA